>NZ_JABXEM010000318.1:0-12037 GCF_013372595.1 Myxococcus sp. AM011 | reverse complement strand
GCCGTGGGCCGCTCGGGGGGCGAGGCGGGTGTTTGCCCGGCCAACACTTGGACACGGGTACCTTGACTCACTGCGACGAGTGCACACACTTGCGCCTTTTCGCTCCTCGGGGTGCTGGGATGGCCCTGTTGCTCGTGTCTCCGGGTCCCCCTCGCCGTGACGAAGCCCAGCCTGCTGCTCATCGAAGAACCCAGCGTCGCCCGGGAGCTCCAGGTGCTCGCGCTGGAGAGCCAGGGCTGGCAGGTCGTCGCGTTGGCGGACGTGGGGGCGGCCGCCTCGCTGCTCCAGGCGCAGCCGGTGTTGCTGGTGATTGCCGCCGCCGGGCTGCTGGCCGCGGGACAGGAGGGCCTGGCCGCGTTGCGCCGGGCGGTGGAGGCGACGGCGGTGGGGCTGTACGTGCTGGCCTTCCCCGCCGAGGAGGAGGTGGTGCGTCGGCGCTCGCTGCCGCTGACGGGCTTCTTGTGGCGGCCGTTGACGCTGTCGGGGCTGGTGGAGGGGGTGAGGCAGGCGCTGCCGGAGCAGGAGCCGGGTACGCGCCGGCCGCTGGTGCTGGTGGCGGATGACGACCCGGTGTCGCGCAAGTTGTTGCAGTTGCTGCTGGTGCCGCTGCGCTTCCAGGTGGTGTCCGCGTCGGATGGCCAGCAGGCGCTGGAGGTGGCGCGGCGGCGGCGGCCGGACGTGGTGCTGGCGGACGCGCTGATGCCGCGCCTGGATGGCTACAAGCTGTGCCTGGCGCTGCGGCAGGACCCCCGGCTGTCGCGCGTGCCGCTCATCCTCACGCACACGCTGGCGCCGGACGAACTGGACCTGCGCATGGCGCACAACGTGGGGGCCAACGGCTTCGTGCGGAGCACGCAGGACGGGGACGCGCTGGTGGGCACACTCCTGCGCGCGCTCAAGGCGGGGGGCCCCGCGCCGCTGGTGCCAGGAGGAGAGCTGGCCACCGAGGACCACCTGTATCGGGTGGTGCGGCAGTTGGAGCGGCGGGTGGGCCTGTTGGAGCAGGCGGAGCGTGGCACGCGCGAGAGCGAGGAGCGCTTCCGGCGGGTGGTGAACGGCTCCTACGACGGCTTCTGGGACTGGGACCTGCGGCGGGGCTCGCTCTACTGGAGCCCACGCCTCCTGGAGATGCTGGGGCTGACGCCGGAGGCCTTCGCGGGCACGTATGACGCCTTCGTGGAGTTGTTGCATCCGGAGGACCGGGCGGGCGTGCTGGCCGCGCTCACCGAGCACCTGGAGCGGGGCGCGCCGTACGACGTGTCCTTCCGGCTGCGGCACGCGACGGGGGGCTACCGCTCCTGCGTGAGTCGCGGGAAGGCGTCACGCGACGCCCAGGGCCAGCCGGTGCGCATGGCGGGCATCATCGGCGACGTGACGGAGCAGCTGCGGCTGTACCGCGAGGCGCGCGAGGCGGTGCGCGCGCGCGACGACTTCCTCAGCGTGGCGGCGCACGAGCTGCGCACGCCGCTGGCCGCGCTGCGGCTGAGGGTGCAGGGCGCGCAGGGGGCGCTGCGGGTGCTGGGCGTGGCCCAGGCCATTCCCCGGCTGGAGCGCGCGCTGGAGGCCGCGGACCGGCAGGTGCAGCGGATGTCGGACCTGGTGGAGTCGCTCCTGGACGTGTCCCAGTTCCAGGGCGGGCCGCCGCACCTGCACCTGGACGTCGTGGACCTGTCGGTGGTGGTGCGTGACGTGGTGTCGCGCTCGGAGTCGGCCGCGGCGCGCGCGGGCTGTGAGCTGGTGCTCGGGCCGCTGTCACCCACGCGGGGCCGCTGGGACGGCGCGCGGCTGGGGCAGGTGGTGTCCCATCTGTTGTCCAACGCGATGAAGTTCGGCCCCGGCAGGCCCGTGGAGGTCGCGCTGGAGCGCGAGGAGGACACGGCGACGCTGTGGGTGAGGGACCATGGCATCGGCATCGCCCCGGAGCGGGTGGAGGGCCTGTTCCGCCGCTTCGAGCGCGCGGTGCCGGTGCGCCACTACGGCGGGCTGGGCCTGGGGTTGTACCGGCTGCGCCGAATCGTGGAGGCGCACGGCGGCGAGGTGTCCGTGTCCAGCACGCCCGGCGAGGGCTCCACGTTCCGCGTCCGCCTGCCGCTGGAAGGCCCCCCCACCGCGCGCGCCTGACTTCCTCAGAGCGAGTCGAGGAAGGCCACGAGCGCGTCGCGCTCCTCCCTCGCCAGCGCGCGCACGGCCTCTCTCGCGGACTCGGCCTCTCCGCCGTGCCAGAGGATGGCCTCCAGGAGCGTGCGCGCCCGCCCGTCGTGCAGCAGGCGAGAGTGTCCGCTCACCGCCCGCGCGCGGCCCAGGCCCCACAAGGGCGCGGTGCGCCACTCGCGGCCGGAGGCGAGGAAGTCCTCGCGCCCGTCGGCCAGCGCCTCGCCCAGGTCATGCAGCAGCAGGTCCGAGTAGGGCCAGATGAGCTGGTTGGACAGCTCCGGGTAGCCGGCGAGCGTGCCGGTGGTGACGGATGGCCGGTGGCACTTCGCGCAGCCCACGCGGTGGAAGACGGCCTTGCCACGCAGGACAGGGGCCGCGTCCACGCCCGCGCGAGTGGGCACCGCCACGGTGTGCGAATAGAAGTCGAGCGCCACCCGCTGCCGCTCACTCACCTCGGGCACACCGCCGTGGGGCGCGGCCCCGCATGCGGCCTGCGCCAGCGTGCAGTTCTCCGTCGGGAACAGCGTGGTGGTGAGGCCGAGGTCGCCCAGGAGCGCCGCCGCGTTCTGGTGTTCGATGTCCGGCTGGTTCGCCTTCCAGCCGAAGCGGCCTTGCACCTCGCGGCCCAGCAGGTGGTTCCACACGCGGTTGGGCCGGCCGGAGATGCCGTCGTCATTCGAATCGTGCGGGTCCGCCCAGGAAAGCCACGTCGCTTCGTCCACCGCCGCCAGCAGGCCCAGGCCCACCATGGGCTGCGCCACCCGCGCGGACGTGCGCGTGTCGGGCGACAGCGGACCAAAGGCCAGGTCCGTCAAGAGCAGCTCCGGGGACTGGAGCGTGTACGCCTCTCCGTCCACGAACGTGCCCGGCACGTCGGTCCACGCCACGCGCACCTGTCCCTCGGCGGGCACGGCGCCGACGCCTCGGGGCTGGAGCTGGTCGCCATAGGTGGGCTCCGGCATGGGCCCACCGTGCGTGTCCTTGCCGGGCACCGACAGGCGCACCAGCAGCGTGTCGGCGACCTCGCCTCCTTCTGGAGGCCGCCCCCGGCCATTGCCCAGGTGACAGGCCAGGCAGGAGACGGAGTGGAAGACGGGGCCCAGCCCGTCGCGCTCGGGGTGGGTGTTGTTGGGAGAGGCCACCCAGTTGGCCTCGAAGACGGACTCCCCCACGAAGAACTCCGCGCGCCGCGAAAGCGACAGGTTCCCCGCCGGCCGCGTGAAGGCGGCGGCGCCGGAGTCATTGACGCTGGTGTCACCGCCGGGCCTGTCCTCTCCTGTCTCCACCACGTCGAAGCGGGGTTGCTCGGGCTGCTCGGGCTCGGGCACTTCGGGCTCGGGCTCCGTGGGAGGCGGGGTGAGGGCCTTGGGGTCGCCGTCGCAGGCCGCGACGCCGAGCAGGGCCATCAGGAGGAGGACAGGCGCGGCGGGTTGTTTCACGGCAGGGGCACCGGGATGGGGTCGGTATAGGACCAGCGGTCGATGATGCCATCGGGGCCGAGCGAGCCGTTGAGATTCCAACCCCAGGCGAAGACGGAGCCGTCCGCGCGCACGGCGATGACGTGGGTGGCGCCCATGCCCATGGAGGACAGGGGGGCGACCTGCGACGAGGACGCCGTGGGCACCGGGTGCGTGGCCTCGGTGATTCCCAGGCCGAGCTGGCCGTTGAAGTTCTGCCCCCAGCCCATCAGCGAGCCGTCCGCGAGCCGCGCGAAGCTGTAGTTGCCGTTGGCGAAGACGGCGCGCGCGGTGGTGACGTTGAGCACCTTCACGGGCGTGGCGCTCTCCACGTTGGTGCCCACCGAGCCGTCGCCCAGCTGTCCGCTGACGCCCAGGCCCCAGGAGGACACCGTGCCGTCCGCGTGCACCGCGAGGATGTGGTCTCGGCCGTTGGCGATGTCCACCACGTCCGTCAGGTTCGGCACCTGGCTGGGAAGCGGGTGGTTCTGCGTGTCGGCGACGCCGTTGCCCAGGTTGCCGTAGTCGTTGCGGCCCCACACCCAGACGGTGCCGTCGCGCTTGAGGGCCACCGAGTGCATGGAGCCGCCCATCACCTTCACCACGTCCGTCAGGCCCTGCACGACGACGGGGTAGTCCTTCGCCGCCGCCGTGCCGTCGCCCAACTGGCCGTTCGTGTTGTTGCCGAACGCGCGCACCGTGCCGTCCTCCATCAGCACCAGCGTGTGGCGGAAGCCGGGCGCCACGGAGACGGCGCCCGTCAGGCCGGGCACCCGCGTCGCCGCGTAGCGCGGGGTGACGTCGAGCGTGTGGGGCGCACCGTCCACCGGCGGCGTGCCCATGCCGAGCTGGCCGTCCGAGTTCTCACCCCACGTCCACACCGTGCCATCCGCCGCCAGCGCCGTGGCGAAGTTCTGGTTGAAGGCGATGGAGGTGGCGGACTCCAGGCCTGGCACCGCGCGGGGCTGCGTCTGGTCCGTCGTCACGTCCGCGCCCAGGCCCAGTTGCCCCCGGTTGTTGCGGCCCCACGTGTAGACGCGGCCTCCGCGCACCGTGCCGCTGTGCAGGCCGCCCGCCGAGGCCAGCCCGCCGAAGTGGAACGTCACCGTCTTCTCGCCCGTGTTGCCCTGGGCATCCCGCGCGCGCACCACCACCTGGTTGGCACCGGGGCGGGGAGCGACTTCGAAGGAGAGCGTGCCTTCGGCCGTGGCGGACGGCGTGAGCTGCTTCTCCTCGCCCCCGTTGAGCGTGTACGAGAGCTGCGTCACCGCCGCGTTGTCCGTGGCCACCGCGTCCACGCGCACCCGGCGCACGGTGAGCGACAGCCCCTCGTCCGGGGACAGGACCTGGACCTTGGGCGCCTCGGCGTAGCGCAGGTGCATCACCCGCGCGCTCGTCCCGCCAGTCTGATCCACCGCCTCCAGCCGCACCTCGTTGTCGCCCTCGGGCAGGGTCAGCTCCACCGTGAAGACGCCCGACGTGGCCGTCTTCCCGGTGACTTCCACCGCCTGGGCCGCGCCGTCGTTCAGCCGCGCCGTCAGCCCGGCCAGCTTGCCCGGCGCGCTCACCTGGCCGGTCAGCCGGACCACGGGCTCTCCGGTGGTCTCACCCGAAGCGTGGGACGTCACCAGCAGATACGGCGAGACGGGGACACCGGGCGTCGACTCCACGTCGGACCCGCACGCGGCGAGCCAGAGGGCCACGAGCGCCAGGACACAGGCACGGGACTTCATGGGGAACTCCTGAATTGTTGAGATTGATTTGCAGAGTCAGAAAAGCGCCCGGCCTCATACCGCTCGCGGCTCCGGGCGCGCAAGCGACGGAGGGCTCATTTCGGCGGGTGCCCCCATGGATTCCCCGAGGGAGAAGCGTGCGCGGGAAAGCCCGGGAAGCGCTCCAGGCGTCAGGGCGGGTCCTTCTCCACGGCTCGGCGGGCCCTGGGTTTTGTGACCGGGGACCTGGGAGGTGTGGGACACTCGCACCAGCAGCACGGGGAGGCGGCCGAGCCCTCCCACTGCCGGTCCCTGTCCCAACGTACGATTGTCCTCCACCGGAAGGTGGCGGGGAGGACGCCGAGACGTTCTCTATGCAGGCCGGGGAATCGCTCTAGGTTCGGCGCACGTCGCCAGGGGAATTCATGCCAGAGGTGCTCGTCGTCGATGACAGCAAGGTGATGCGGGACATGGTGGTGGCCTGCCTCAGGCCCTACCCGGGCCTGAACTTCACCCATGCGTCCAGCGGGCTGGAGGCCATCGAGCGCCTGTCGCTGAGCCCGTACGACCTGCTGGTGCTGGACCTGAACATGCCGGACATCGGCGGCATCGAGGTGGTGGAGTTCGTGCGGAGCCAGGACCGGCTGCGCGCGCTGCCCATCATCATCGTCACGACGCGTGGAGACGAGGCGTCGCGCACCCGGGCCCTGTCCGTCGGCGCCAACCGCTTCATGACCAAGCCCTTCACGCCCGATGCCATCCTCGCGGAGGCGCGGGGCCTGTTGGAAGAGAAGCCGGTTTGACGGCCTCCGTGGACCTCGCGGACTTCCTCCCCGCCTATCTGGCGGAGGTGGAGGAGCTGCTCGACTCGGCGCACCGCCACTTGATGGCCGTGGAGGCGAGCGCGCGTCGTGGCGCCGCCCATCCGAAGTCCGTGCGGGAGCTGTTCCGCGCGCTGCACACCATCAAGGGCCTGTCCGCCATGGTGGATGTGGAGCCCATCGTCTCCATCTCCCACTGGATGGAGACGTCGCTGCGTCAGGCCGACCAGGCGGGCGGGCGGCTCCCCGAGTCCAGCGTGGAGCCGCTGATGGAGGGGCTGCGCGCGGTGGAGCAGCGCATGCGCCAGCTCGCCTCGGGCAAGGACGCATCGCCCGTGCCGTCCGGGCTGCTGGAGCGACTGGAGGCCCTGGGGGTCTCCAGCTCCGTCGTCACCGGCACCGCTCGGCCCGTCGCCGTGACGCTCGATGAGGGCCTCGCGCTCGCCTCCCGGCTGACGCCCGTCGAGCGCGAGCAGCTCACGACGGGCGCCGGCCATCGCCGCCCGGTGCGCGTGGACTTCATCCCCGGCGCCGAGCGCGCCGCGCGGGGCATCACCATCAACAGCGTGCGCGAGCGGCTGGCGGCGCTGGGGGACCTGGTCAAGGTCGTCCCCCTCGCGGGGCCGGCGCCCGGCGGTGGCTCGCTCACCTTCGTGCTGCTGCTGAGCACCGAGGCCTCGGACTCCGTGCTGATGGAGGCCGCGGGCGGTGAGCCCGCCCAGGTGCGCGCGCTGTCCTCCCCACCCGTGTCCCCGGCCGTTGACGGGACGCCCGCGCCGGAGCGCGAGCCGGAGCTGGAACTGGAGGAGCCCGAGGAGGCCCGCCGGTCCACCGGGACGCTGCGGGTGGAGGTGTCCCGGCTGGACGAGGCGCTGGAGCGCCTGGCGTCGCTCGTCGTCAACCGCTCGCGGCTGCAGCGCGCGGTGACGGACCTGACCGCCGCGGGAGCGCCCACGCGGGAGCTGCGCGCCATCCTCCAGGAGAACGGGCGGCAGCTGCGCGACATGCGCGCGGCCATCCTCCGCCTGCGCATGGTGCGCGTGGGAGACGTGCTGGACAGGCTGCCGCTGTTGGTGCGCGGGCTGCGCCGCACCACGGGCAAGGCGGTGCGGCTGGAGCTGGACGTGGGCGACGCGGAGCTGGACAAGGCCGTGGCGGACCGCATGTTGCCCGCGCTGGTGCACCTGGTGCGCAACGCGGTGGACCACGCGCTGGAGTCTCCGGAGGAGCGCCGCGCCGCCGGCAAGCCCCTGGAGGGCACCGTGCGCCTGGGCTGCCATGCGAACGCCAGCGGCTGGGTGGACCTCACCATCACCGACGACGGGCGGGGCGTGGACGCGGAGGCGGTGGCCCGGCGCGCGCGAGCTCCGGTGCCCAGGGGCTCGGATGACCTGCTGGAGCTCCTGTGCCGGCCCGGCTTCTCCACCCGCGAGGAGGTCACCTCCACCAGCGGGCGTGGCATGGGCATGGACATCGTCCGGCGCATCGTCGTGGACCAGCTCGGAGGCGAGCTGCGCCTGGAGACGCGCCTGGGGGTGGGCACCACCTTCCACCTGCGCGTGCCCCTGACGATTACCCTGCTGGACGCCATCATCTTCGAGTGCGCGGGCCTGCGCTACGCGGTGGCGGTGGGCTCCGTGGAGGAGCTCATCGAGGTGGAGGCCGCGCGGGTGGTGCGGCCCGCGGGCGCGAACGGCGTGGCCCTGGTGGAGCGGCGGGGCCAGGCGGTGTCGCTGGTGTCGCTGGCGCGACTGCTGGGCTCCACGCAGGCGGTGGACGTCACGCCCGCGCGGGGCCTGGTGGTGCGGCAGCGCGGAGACCTGGTGGCGTTCGGCGTGGACCGGTTGCTCGGTCAGCAGGAAATCGTGCTGCGCCCGCTGGAGGACCCGCTGGTGCGGGTGCCTGGCGTGGCGGGTGCCACGGACCTGGGGGATGGCCAGCCCACGCTGGTGCTGGACCTGAATGCGCTGGGAGCGGCGCGCCGCCCGGGGGCCGGGGGACGAGAGGAGCGCGCGACATGAGCGTGCTGCATGTGGTGTTCAAGGTGGATGGCGCCGAGTACGTGCTGCCGGCGTCGGATGTCCTCCAGATGGAGTCCTTCACCGGGGCCACGCCCGTGCCAGGAGCGGCTTCGCACGTCGAGGGCCTGGTCCAGGTGCGGGGCCGCGTCATCCCCGTCGTCGACGCGCGCAGGCGCTTCGGGCTGCCCGCGCTGGAGCGCTCGCTCGACACGCGGGTGGTGGTGGGGCAACTGGGGACGCGGACGGTGGGGCTGTTGGTGGACAGCGCGCGCGAGGTTTTGAAGCTGGACCCCTCGAAGTTCCAGCCGCCGCCACCCTTGGTGGTGGAGGGCTCGAAGGGGTTCGTGAAGGCCGTGGCCCAGGTGGGGCCCAGGCTGGTGATGCTCATCGATTTCCCCCGGGTCATCGGGGAGGAGACGCCGGATGGCGACGGAAAACGGTAATGGCCCCCAGGGGCAGGATGACGCGCGCGGCCTGACCGAGCGCTTGTCGCGCGGAGTCCGGGAGGGCGCGACGCTGCTGCAGGACGCGGAGGCGCTCGCCTCGCGGCTGGCCGCCAGCGGCAACGAGCAGGCCGCGGCCTCCGAGCAGGTGCGCGCCTCCATCGAGTCGGTGGCCGCGCACGTCGAGGCGACGAGCACGGCGGCGCAGTCGCTCGCGCGCTCCCAGCGCACGGTGAGCGACTCCGCCCGCGCGCTGCAGCAGGAGGCGGAGGCCACCGCCGGCGCCGTGCAGGAGGTCAGCGCGTCGGTGGCGGGCGTGCGCAAGGACGCCGCCCACCTGGCGGCGGAGGCGGACACCACTGCCGCCACGCTGGAGCAGGTGACGCGCTCGGTGAAGACGGTCAACGCCAACGCGGAGGACCTGGCCGCCTCCAGCGAGGAGTTGCTCGCGTCCATGACGGAGATGAACTCCACCGTGGCGGACCTGGTGACGCGCAACCAGTCGGGCGCGGCCTCCGCGGAGGAGGTGGGCGCGACGATTGAGGAGATGGCCAAGGGCATCGCCCGGCTGTCCACCGACTCCCAGGGCATGGGGGAGCGGGTGACGCTGGTGACGGGCGCGGTGGTGGGGCTGGGCAAGTCCCTGAGCGACTTGTCCCGCGATGCCACCACCATGTCCTCCGGCGTGGAGGAGACGGCGTCCACCGCGGAGGAGCTGGCGCGCAGCGTGCGCGGCGTGGCGGAGAGCGCGCGCGTGCTGGAGACGCACGCGGCCTCCACCGCCTCCACCGTGGAGGAGGTGGCCGCCAGCGTGGAGCAGGTGGCCGCCACCGCGGAGAAGAACGCCGCCGTGGTGGACGCCAACGCGGCGACGATTGAGCAACTGGCGCGCTCGGCCCAGTCCGTGGCCAAGGCGTCGGAGGCCATCAACGCCCTGGCGGCCACCAGCGCCAGCGCGTCCTCGCAGCTGGAGGTGTCCACGCGGCGGGTGGCGCAGATGGGCGAGGAGGCTCGCGCGACGTCGGACCGGGTGGGCACCATCGCCCGCGAGGGCGGCGCCACGGTGGTGCGCTCCATCGCCGGCTTCAGCCGCATCCGTCAATCCATCGTCGAGTCCTCCGGCGTCATGAAGGAGATGGGCAAGCGCGCCGAGGAGATTGGCGACATCGTCCAGACCATCAACCTCATCGCGGACCGCACCAACCTCCTGTCGCTCAACGCCAGCATCGAGGCGGCGCGCGCGGGGGAGCACGGGCGCGGCTTCGCGGTGGTGGCGGAGGAGATTCGCGCCCTGGCGGACCGCGCGGCGGCGGCCAGCTCGGACGTGGCGAAGATTGTCCGGGGCCTGCAGACGACGGCGCGCGAGGCGGCGAGCGCGAGCGCGGAGGGCATGCGCGCCGCGGACGAGGGCGCGGCGCTGGCGTCGGACGCGGAGCGGGCCCTGTCCACCATCCTCAAGGGCGTGGACGACGTGGGGCAGAACGTGCGCGAGGTGAACCGCGCCACGGGTGAGCAGGTGCAGGTGGTGCAGTCGCTGGCGCAGGGCACCGCGAAGATGAGCGAGCAGGGCCGCGTCATCGCCACGTCCGCGACGGAGCAGGCGCAGGCGGCCCAGGCGCTGGCGCAGGGCGGCACGGAGATGCGGCGCATGGCCCGGCAGACGACGCAGGCCACCGCGGAACAGGCCCGCGCGCTGCGCGACGTGGTGCGCTCCAACGGTCAGCTGGCGGAGGTCGCCCAGAAGGTGTCCCGCGCGGTGCAGGAGCAGGCGGCGGCGGCGGTGGACCTGTCCAAGGGCGCCGCTCAGATGCGCCAGCTGGTGCAGGGCGTGAGCGCCGTCGTGGGGACGCAGAGCAGGGAGGTGACGGGGATGGGGCAGGCGGCCCAGGAGCTGTCGAGCACCACCCAGCGCACCCTGTCGGGGCTGGCCGAGCAGGCCAAGGCGGCGGCCGAGGTGGCGCGCGCCATGGAGGAGACGCGCAAGGAGGTGGCCCAGTCCGCGCGCGGCATGTCGGAGCAGGCGCGCGCGCTCAAGCAGGGTGAGACGGCCAGCCGCCAGGTGGCGAAGCTGGCGTCGTCCGTGACGCGTGCCACCGACGAGCAGGCCCAGGCGCTCGTCGCGCTGGTGAAGGGCGCGGACGAGGTGCGGCGGGTGGCGAAGGGCACGGCGCGCGCCCTGGACGAGCAGTCGGAGGTGCTGACGGGGCTGGCGGCCTCCGCGCAGCGGCAGGCCACGGGCACCGCCGCGGTGGCGCGCGCCAGCGGCGAGGCCACCCAGGTGATGGAGGGCCTGGTGAAGGGCGTGGAGGAGATGCGGGTGCGGGCGAGGGAAATCACCACCACCACCGCGCAGCAGGTCCGCGCGTCGGCGGCCACCGCGGGAGAGGTGCGCGAGGTGGCGGGGCGACTGACGCACCTGTCGCGGCTTCAGGCGGAGCAGGTGGAGAGCCTCGAGCGGCTGGGGAGTGTGCTGGGGAGTGGTGGAGCCCCGCAGGCCCCCGAGGCGGGGGGCTCGCGCTCCCGGGAGCGACAGACATGACGGATTCGACTTCCGTGACGGCCTCTCCCTTGTTCCTGTCCTCGGAGGACAGGGCGCGGGTGGAGGAGGTGGAGCAGTTGGCGCGCAGGGGCGCGGGCAGCCTGGAAGCGCTGGTGGGCGGGCTGGACACGTCGAGCTGGGCGGTGCGTCGCGCCGTCGTGTCGGCGCTCGCGCGGCTGGGCACTCCGGCGGTGCCGCCGTTGTGCGACGTGCTGCGCCACCGGCGCGACAACGAGGCTCGGCTGGCGGCCGCGGTGGAGGCGCTGGTGGCCTCCACGGGCGCGGTGGAGGAGTCGCTGGAGGGCCTGACGGACAGCCCGTCCGCGGCCATCGTCTGTGACGCCGCGCAGGTGCTGGGGCGGCGGCGCAGCCGGCGCTCGGTGCCGCTCCTGGCGCGGCTCACCGTGCACCCGGACGACAACGTCGCGGTGGCGGCCATCGAGGCGCTGGGTCGCATTGGCGGCGGCGCGGCGGTGGACGCGCTGCTGGGGGCGCTGGGCAGCGGCAACTTCTTCCGCATCTTCCCCGCCATCGACGTGCTGGGCCGGTGTGGAGACCCGTCGGTGGTGCCCGCGCTCCTGGGCCTGCTCGCGGACCCCTTCTACGCCCTGGAGTCGGCGCGCGCGCTGGGCCGCACGGGCCAGGACGCGGCGGTGCCCGCGCTGGTGGGCCTCTTGCGGCGGGGCAATGACGCGCTGGTGCGCGTGGCGGCGGTGGCGCTGGCTGACATCCACGAGGCGCAGGTGCAGCGCTTCGGCGGCGCGCGCGCGGTGCAGGGAGCGCTGCGCTCCGGCAGTGACTTGTCCATGCTGGGCCGCAGGCTGGCGCAGGCCATCAGCAGCGCGGATTCGGCGGAGCGGGCCGCGCTGGCGCGGCTCCTGGGCTGGGTG
>NZ_JABXEM010000317.1:0-12073 GCF_013372595.1 Myxococcus sp. AM011 | reverse complement strand
GATGGACGCCGCGCGGGGGGGACGGGGGGCCTCTTGATGACGACACTGGATGACCTCACGACCTGCGCCGGGATGGCGCTGGCGCCACCTTCCTCGACGGGGGCCTGCCTCATCCTCATCAGCACGACGACGCCGGCCGCCATCGGCAAGGCGTACCGGCTGGAGCTGGGGGAGCACATCATCGGCCGGGGCTCCGAGGCCACGGTGCGCATCGACGACCACGGCGTCTCGCGCAAGCATGCCCTCATCATCCGCTCGCCCGATGGGGGCTGCCACGTCACGGATTTGGAGTCGACCAACGGCACGCTGCTCAACGGCACGCCCATCGCCACGGCGGAGCTCCAAGAGGGCGACCGGCTCCAGATTGGCACCGTCACGGTGTTCCGCTTCTCCAAGCGGGAGCTGCTGGAGCAGCGCGAGGAGCAGCTCAGGCAGGCACTGTCCGCCGCGCGCGTGGGCATCTGGGATTGGAACGCGCAGAGCGGACGGGTGACGTGGAGCGAGCACGTGGACCGGCTCCTCGGACTGCCCGTGGGCAAGCTGTCCGGTCGGGCCATGGAGCTGGAGGAGGTGGTGCACCCCGCGGACCTGCCGCGCGTGCGCGAGTCCCTCTCCACCGCGTTGGAGAAGAAGACGCAGGTGGACGTGGATTACCGCATCGAGCCGCAGGGCAGCGGGTGGCGCTGGATTTCCTGCAAGGGTGACGTGCTGTGCGACGCGTCCGGCATGCCCGCACGGGTGACGGGCACGGTGATGGACATCACCGCGCGCAAGCAGGCCGAGCAGGAGCTGAACCGCCAGGCGCTCATCTTCGAGAGCATCTACGACGGCGTGGTGATTACGGATTTGGGCGGCGGCATCATCGACTGGAACGCCAGCGCGGAGCGGATGTTCGGCCGCAACAAGTCGGAGGCCATGGGGCAGACGCTCTTCCGCGTGCTGCATCCGGACGAGCCGGACCGGCTCACCGGCATGGTGCTGGCGGCGCTGGAGAAGCAGGGGCGGTGGACGGGGGAGCTGGAGTTCAAGCGGCGCGACGGCACCACGTGCTGGTGCGAGTCCGTGGTCGTCCCGCTGCGCGACAGCGAGGGGCGCACGATTGCCAACATCATGGTCCACCGCGACACGTCGGAGCGAAAGCAGCTCCAGGCGCACCTCGTCGTGGCGGACCGGTTGGCGTCGGTGGGCACCTTGGGCGCGGGCGTGGCGCACGAAATCAACAACCCGCTGGCCTACATGCTCGTCAACCTGCACCTGGTGCGCGAGGGATTGGAGCGGATGGAGAGCCAGGTGCCCGCGGCGGCCATCGCCTCGCTCCAGCAGTTGGTGCGAGAGACGACGGAGGGCGCCGAGCGCATCGCCACCATCGTCCGAGACCTGAAGGTCTTCGCGCGGGGCGAGCAGGAGGTGCGGCTGATGCCGGTGGACGTGCGCCGCGCGGTGGAGCTGGCGTGCAAGATGGCGGACAACGTCATCCGCCACCGCGCGCGGCTGGTGACGGAGTTCGAGCCGGTGGCCCCGGTGGAGGCCAGCGAGTCGCGGCTGTGCCAGGTGTTCCTCAACCTGCTGCTCAACGCGGCGCAGGCGATTCCGGAGGACCGCTCGCCCGAGCACGAGCACGAAATCCGCGTCGTCATCCGCGCGGGAGACCGTGGCCGGGTGCTGGTGGAGGTGCGCGACACGGGCATGGGCATGTCGCCCGAGGTCATGGACCGCATCTTCGACCCGTTCTTCACCACCAAGCCGGTGGGCGTGGGCACGGGGCTGGGGTTGTCCATCTGCCACGGCATCATCGAGTCCATGGGTGGCTCCATCCACGCGGAGAGCGAGCCGGGCAAGGGGAGCACCTTCCGCGTGGTGCTGCGCGCGGCGACGCGGGAGCTGGAGGTATTGCCCCGGCTGACGGCGGTGGTGGCCGTCAACGCGCGGGCGCGCATCCTCGTCGTGGACGATGAGCCGAACGTGACGCTGGCGCTCCAGCGCTCGCTGGCGTCGGACCACGAGGTCGCCACGGCGAACAGCGCGCAGGCGGCGCTGCGACTGCTCAATGACGGCAGCCGCTTCGACCTCATCCTCTGCGACGTGATGATGCCGGGGATGACGGGCATGGACCTGTACCACGAGCTGGGACGCATCGTTCCGGACCAGGCGGGCCGCATGGTGTTCATGACGGGCGGCGCCTTCACCCCGCGCACGGTGTCCTTCCTGCGCGAGGTTCCCAATCTGAAGATTTCGAAGCCGCTGGACCTCACGCAGCTCCGCGAGCTGGTGGGACGTTCGGCGGAGGCGGGAAGATGAGCAGTCCCCCGAAAGCCCTCGTGTCCTCCACCCCCGTCGTCCCCGAGTCCGCCAGCGACGCCCGCCTGTCGGTGGTTCCCGAGTCCGCGCCGTCCCCCGTCCGCGAGCGTCGGGAGTGGTCGGTGCGCGCGCTGGGGATGGGGCTCGTCGTCGGTGCGCTCCTGGCCGTCACCAACGTGTCCATGGGGTTGAAGCTGGGCTGGTGGGAGAGCGGCTCCGTCACGGCGGCGGTGCTGGGCTTCGGTGGCCTGGCGGCGGTGTCGCGCAGGCGCGGCTCGCCGTACACGCCGCTGGAGAACAACCTCACGCAGGTGGCGGCGGTGTCGGTGGGGGCCATGCCGGCGGCGGCGGGGCTCTTGGGACCCTTGCCCGCGCTGATGTTGATGGGGTTGGACCTGCCCGGCGTGGGGGTGGCGGTGTGGAGCGTGGCGCTGGGCGTGCTCGGCGTGCTGGCCGCGCACCTCTTGCGGCGCCGGCTGCTGGAGGAGGAGGCGCTGGCCTTCCCCACGGGAATCACCACGGCGGAGCTCATCACCGCGATGCACGCCTCGGAGCCCGAGGAGAATCGCGGGCGCGGCGTGTGGCTCGCGGTGGCGGCGGTGGTGTCCACGGCAATCACCGTGGTGCGGGACGTGCTCCAGAAGCTGCCGGGCATGGTGGCGGCGCCGGGCTCGGTGGGAGGCGTTTCGACGGCGTCGCTGACGTGGGGGCTGGCGGCGAGCCCCATGCTGCTGGCCGTGGGGATGATGGCGGGGCTGCACCTGGGCCTGAGCATGCTGGTGGGAGCGCTCGTGGGCTGGGGCGCACTGGCGCCGTGGCTCTTGAGCACGGGCGCGGTGAAGGAGGCGACCTACGACTCGCTCCTGAACTGGCTCACGTGGCCCGGCGTGGGGCTCTTGGTGGGCTCGGCGGTGGTGTCGCTCGCGGCGCAGGCGCGTGACTTCTGGGGCGCGGCGAAGGACGTGGGCTCACTGAAGTGGAGTGGCGTGCTTCCCCGGTGGGCGTGGCTGTGTGGCGGCGCGGCGGGCGTGTTGACGTTGGCGTTGGGCGTGGGCCTGTTCGGGATGAGCGTGCCGCAGGTGCTGCTGGCGCTGGTGGTGCTGCTGCCCTTGTGCGCGGTGTGCGCGCGGGGCGCGGGGCAGGTGGATGTCTCGCCGGTGACGCAGGTGGGGCAGCTCTCCCAGGTGGCGGCGGGTGTGCTGCTGCCTGGCGCGGTGGCGCCCAACATCGCGGTGGGTGGCGTGGTGTCCGGCGCGGCGGCCCAGACGGGCGTGAGCATGTGGGCGCTCAAGGCGGGGCACCTCCTGGGGGCCTCGCCAGGGCGGATGCTCGGGGCACAGTTGGTGGGGGTGCTCGCGGGCTCGCTGGTGAGCGTGCCGGCGTACCTGCTGCTGACGCGGGCGTATGGGCTGGGCTCGGAGGCGCTGCCGGCGCCGTTCTCCCATCAGTTCCGCGCGGTGGCGGAGCTGGCGGTGAAGGGGCTCTCGGGCCTGCCGCCGAACGCGGCGCTGGCGGGCGGCGTGGCGGCGGTCGTGGGCGCGCTCTTGACGGTGCTTTCGCGGGGTGGGGCGGCGCGGTGGATGCCTTCACCGGTGGCGATGGGGATTGGCTTCATCCTGCCCGCCTACTTCGCGGTGACGCTGTGCCTGGGCGGCGCGCTGGCGGCGGTGGCGCGGTGGCGCTGGCCTCAGGCGACGGTGCGCAACGTGCCCGCGCTGGCGGCGGGGGCGATTGCCGCGGAGTCGCTCGTGGGCGTGCTCATCGGTGCGTTGAAACTTCTGGGCTTCATGGCGTAGCACCCGACGGCTTCACACTGGAGGGACGCTCTCCCGTGCGCGCTCCAGCGAGCGGCGGATGCGCGCCTCCATGAGGTTGGGCAGTCGCGAGGCGAGCTGGAGCGCGTCCGTCAGGATGCGGATGGCCTCCTCGCGCTCACCCCGGCGCAGCGCCGCCAGCCCCATCATCTCCAGCACCTCGAGCGGCTCCTGCTCCACGGAGACCTGGGCGGACCACTCCTTCAGCGTGTTCCATGCCTCCGCCGTGGCGTCGCGCGTGGCCAGCTCCACCATGGCGAAGAGCACCTCCTCCGAAGGGCTCAGCTCCACGCCGTTGCGGCCCTCCGCCAACACCTGCCGCACCTGCGCGAGCAGCTCGCGGGCCCGCGCCTGTCGCCCGAGCCACGCCATGGTGCGCGCCTGGAGCAGCAGGGCCCACGGACGGGGCGCCACCTCCGGGTGCCTGCGCTCCAGCGCAATCGCCCGGGTGATGTGCGGCGTGGCCGCGTCGACGTCTCCAGCCTGGTAGTGCAGTTCGCCCAGGTTGTGCTCGGCGAAGTACTCCCAGCCCACCATGCCCAGCTCGCGTCCCAGGTGCATGAAGCGCTCCTGGTCCTTCAGCGCGTTGGCCAAATCCCGCCGGGCCACCCACAGGTTGCGGCGGTTGTTGATGGCGCTGCCCAGGTGGAACAAGTCGCCCCGCTCCGAGCACGCGGCGATGACCTCCGTCAGCACGCGGTCCGTCTCGTCGATGTCCCCCAGGTTGGGGAGCATCACCGCGAGCAGGAGCTGGGACACCACCTGCGTCTCGTAGCCCGCGTCACCCAGGCGCCGGGCAATCTCCGCCGCCGCCTCCAGGGGCTCGCGGGCCTCCTGCCACTCGCCCTTGCGGAACAGCGCGCGGCCCACCGCGAGCAGCAGGCGCCCCTGCACATAGGCGGAGCCCACGCGGGCCGACATCGCCTGGGCCTCCAGCGCGCGGGCCTCGCTGGCGGGATAGTCATTCACCCAGTCCAGGGCCATGGCCTCGTCCAGCAGCAGCTCCACCTCCGTGCGCGTGTCGCCCAGCCGGCGCGCCCGCTCCCGGGCGGCGGCGAAGTCCGCCAGCGAGTCGTCATACCTGCCGATGCGGATGCGCATCAGCCCCCGTCCTCGCAGCGAGGTGAGGCAGCGCAGCTCGTCGGAGCTGTCCAGCAGCTCCAGCGCGCGCGTGTACATGGCCTCCGCGTCGAGGAACGCGTGGCGTCCGCGCGCGGACTCGGCCAGGTCGATGGAGAGCGCGGCGGCCTCGTCGCGCAGGTCCGCGGCGGCGGCGTGCAGCGCCAGACGGGGCAGCCGCTGGCGCTCGCTGGCGCCCGTGGGGCCCAGGAAGTAACGGTACGCGGCGAGGTGGATGCGCTCGCGCTCGGCGGCGGGAAGCGTGGCGGCGACCGCGTCGCGCAGGAGCTCGTTGCGGAAGCTCAGGCCCTCCAGCCGGTGCGACACCAAGAGGCCGGAGTCGAGCAACCTGCGCGTCGCATGGCCCGCGTCCAGCGGGAAGCCTCCGGCGGCGCCGTCTCGCTCCAGCTCCCGCACCACGCCCTCCGCCGTGGCGGCGGTGAAGTCCGTCCCCAAGAGGGCGCACAGCCGGGCGTGCGCGGCCAGCGTCGGCGGCAGCGCCCCCAGCTCGCGGTCCGCCAGCCACTCCACCAGCCGCAGCTCGGGCACCTTCTCCACGCCGTCGGTGACGAGGTACCAACTGCCACCCGGGGCGCGCTGGCGGACGAGCCCCTGGCGCTTGAGGCCGCGCACCAGCTCCACCATGTAGAGCGGCACGTGCTGGGCGCGCTCGACGATGCGCTCCACCGCCTGCGCCGGCACGTTCTCCACCGGCTTGAGGAGCATGCGGCACAGCTCCTGCGCCTGCTCCGCGCCCAGCGCGCGCAGGGACACCGTGGACTGCCGCGCCGCGCGAGCACCCCACAAGGGGCGACTCTTCTCGAACCCCGGGCGCGCGAGCACGCACACCCAGATGGGCACGCTCGCCTCGGCGAGGCACGCGTACTCCAGCGCGTCCAGCGCCGTCTCCTCGGCGAAGTGCGCGTCGTCGATGACCAGGCACAGCGGGCGCTCGCGGGCGGTGGTGGCCAGCAGCTCTCCGGTGGCGCGCATGGCCAGGGAGCGCAGCGCGCCCGGCGCGGCCGCCCAGCTCTGCAGCTCCGGCCCGCCCGGCGCGTACCAGCCCAGCGTCGCGGCCACGCCCGGCCACAGCTCCGAGCCCAGCGTGGGGCCCAGCCGCTGCATGATGGCCGCGCGGCCCTGCTCCTCCGTGTCCGTGTTCTCGCTCTCGAAGGCGTTGAGGGCGCAGCGCAGGAGCGTGCGCAGCGTCCCGTCCGGGTCGCCCTGCACGGGCTCGCGCGAGCGCGTGGTGTAGATGCGAGTCAGTGGCAACTGCATCTGGAGTTCACGCGCGAGCGCGGCGGCGAGGTGGCTCTTGCCCAGTCCTCGTTCGCCCAGGACGGTGACCAGGGTGGGGGTCGCCTCGCCCGCGGCCGCGCGGGCGCTGTCCACCAACGAGGCCAGCTCCGCCTCGCGGCCCACCAGCACCTCGCTGCCCAATTGGAGCACGGTGATGTCGGGACGCGGCGCGGCGCCCGGAGACGCGGGGCGCAGGAGGCCAGGGTGGCCCGGCACCTCGGTGCATGGCACCTCTGGTACGGCCTCCGCGGCGGCCGGGGACAGCAGCAGGCCATGGGTCTCCGGCCCGGTGGGGTAGCGGTCCGCGCGAGAGAGGATGGCGCCCAGGTAGCGCGGAGTGCCGGTGGGGCGGCGCTGCACGGTGACGGCGGACACATCGACGAGGGCGCTCGCGGCGAGTCCCCGGTCGGCCAGTCCCTCGGCGGCGCGCATGGCCCGGCGCACGGGGTTCTCTCCCACGTCCGGGTCGAACACGGCGGCGATGCGCGGCCCATCCGTGAAGGCCAGGTGCCCACCGTAGGAGGCGAGCCCCTTCTGCAGGCTGACGGGGTTGGCGCGGGACGTCAGGAAGAGCACGGCGACGGAGCGGCGCACCTGCGCGGGGCGGGGCTCTCCGGGCGCGGCGGGCCTGGGCGTGATGGGCTCGGACGGCCGGTGCGCATGGGTGAAGGCCTCGCGCAGCGCGGTGGCCAGCGCGGCGGCGTCCTCGGGGCGGCGCGCGCGCTCCTTGGCCAGACAGCGCAGCACGACTTCCTCCAGCGCGGGAGGCACGGGCGCGAAGTCGGAGGGGGGAGGCGGGCGCAGGGCCAGGTGCGCCTGGAGCACTTCTGGCGTGGGGCCGAAGAAGGGCGGCCGGCCGGTGAGCATCTCGTAGAGCAGCACGCCCAGCGCGTACACGTCCGTGCGCGCGTCCACGTCCGAGTTGCCCGCGCACTGCTCCGGCGCCATGTACTCCGCGGTGCCGGCGAAGGCCGACGAGTCGCTCGTCGTCGCGCCCTCGCCGGGCAGGGCGGAGCCCTCCTGGAGTGAGGTGCCGCGCACCAGGCCGAAGTCGAAGACGCGCACCTGCCCGCCGCCGTCCTCGTTGAGGAAGAGGTGCTCGGGCTTCAAGTCACAGTGGGCGAGCCCCCGCGCATGCACCAGGGCCACGGTGTCCGCCACCGAGAGCGCCAGGGAGGCCAGCTCCTGGGCCGGCACGGGCCCCGCGGCGCGCGCCAGTCGCTCCGCCAGGGTGGGCAGCGGGACGTGCTCCATGACGAGGAAGCGGATGCCTCCGGAGAGCACGCCCACCTCGTACAGCGCGGGCACGGTGGGCGGCCCCAGCGTGCGCAGCGCCTCCGACTCCCGGACGAGCTGCGCGCGCGCCAGGGCATTGCCGGTGCGGGCCAGCTTGATGGCCACGCGCTGCTGGTCCGTCTCGCGCCGGGCGCCCAGGAGCACGCCGAAGCCGCCGCGCGCCAGCACCCCCTCCACGCGATAGCCGGGGATGAGGAGCGGGGCTGGCTCGACGACGGACGTCGCACGTCCCGCGCCCTCGGCGGGTGAGCTTGGCGGGCATGGCGCGTGGGAGCCTTCCCAACGCCGCCCACATGTCTGGCAGCGCGGCACGCGGCAACTCTACGCCAAATGCAATGGGGATTCAGGACACCCCTCGGTTACCCCGGGGGTCGGTCGCGCATCACCCGGACTCCAGGGCCTCTTGCTCATGCGAACGCATGTTCATTGCCCCGCTCCGGGCGCGATGCTGTCATGCCCGCTTCCATCGAGAGAGGTCCCATTCATGAGCCTGGCGAAGAAGCTGAACTTGAAGGAGGGCGTGAAGGCCCGGGTCATCGGCAAGCCGAAGGGGGTCGACCTGGACGATGTCGCGACGACGTCCTCCGTGAAGGCGGAGGCGCTGTTGCTCTTCGTGACGCGGATGGAGGACGTGGACACGAAGTCCGCGCCCGTCATCGCCGCCGCGAAGGAGGACCGAGTCACGTGGGTGGCCTACCCGAAGGCGGGGCAGCTCGACACGGACCTCAACCGGGACATCCTCGCCCGGCGTCTGGAGAAGGAGGGCATCCAGACCGTGCGGCAGGTGGCCATCGACTCCGTCTGGAGCGCGCTGCGCTTCCGCCCGGGGCCGTGAGCGCCTGTCGCCGACGTGTCGGAATCTCGCCGTGACGACAGGTTGCTTCCAGTGCTTCTACGGGCGGTGTGGTTGACTGGCCGCTCATCTCGCTGCTGGAGGTTGGCATGCCCTACGTCGACGGATTCGTCTTGCCGCTGCCCACGAAGAACCTCGCCGCCTACCGCAAGATTGCTCGCAAGGCCGGCAAGATCTGGCGTGAGCACGGCGCGCTCCAGTACACCGAATGTGTCGCGGATGATATCGCCGAAGGCCCGCTCGCCCTGTTCGCCAGGAGCGTGAAGCGCAAGGAGGGCGAGACGGTGGTGTTCTCCTTCATCGTCTACAAGACGAAGGCCGACCGCAATCGCATCAACAAGCTGGTCATGGCGGACCCTCGCCTGAGCGACATGACGCAAATGCCCTTCGACATGAAGCGGATGATGTACGGCGGCTTCAAGCCCATCGTCTCGCTGTAGCAAACCTCAGCGGCGTCCGGCGGGTGGGAGGGAAGGCCCGCCGGACACCGTGAGGGACTACGGAATCTCCAGGGCGCGAAGCACCGTGGAGTCCGAGTCCGGGGCTCGCACGCGCAACAGGAGCGCGGCGCCCGACTTCGCGGAGGTCAAGGTGTTGAACGCGTCGGACGCGTTGGACACCTTGCCGTCACCGACCTGCGTCAACACCATGCCGGGCATTAGTCCCGCGCGCTCCGCGGGGCTGCCAGGCTCCACCTCCATGATTTGAGCGCCGCCGCCCTCCGCGTCTCGCAGGCTGATGCCCAGCTTGCGCGTGGCCGGCGCGGAGGCGTTGCGCGGCGTGATTTCCTCTTCGCCGCGCTGGGCCGGACGCGTGCCGAGCGTCACGTCCAGCGTCATGGGCTTGCCGCCGCGCACCAGCTCCACCTTCACGCGGCTGTCGGGCTTGAGCAGCGCCACCGCGCGGGTGAGCGTGCCGGCGGAATCCACCGCGCGGCCTCCGACGGAGGTGATGATGTCCTCTTCCTTGAGGCCCGCGCGGTCTCCGGGGCCTCCTCGGCTGATGTTGGCCACGACGGCGCCCTTGTTGGCGTCGACCTTGAGGGCGCGCGCCAGCTCCGGCGTGAGGTCCTGGATGGCCAGGCCCAGGTAGCCACGGCGCACCGCGCCCGTCTCCTGGAGCTGCGGTAGCAGCGCGCGGATGAGGTTGCTGGGCACCGCGAAGCCGATGCCACTGGCGCCGCCGATGATGGCGGTGTTCATGCCGACGACTTCGCCCTTCATGTTGAAGAGCGGCCCACCGGAGTTGCCGGGGTTGATGGCGGCGTCGGTCTGGAGGAAGTCGTCGTACGGGCCGGAGTGGATGTCGCGAGCGCGCGCGGAGAGGATGCCGGCGCTGACGCTGGAGTCCAGGCCGAACGGGTTGCCGATGGCCATCACCGCGTCGCCCACGCGCACCGCGTCCGAGTCACCCAGCGGCACGAAGGGCAGGTTGTTCGGCGCGCCCTTGAGCTTGAGCAGCGCGACGTCGGTGAGCGGGTCTCTCCCGAGCACCTCCGCGTCGAACGAGCGGCCATCCTCCAGTTTCACGCGCACCGTGTCCGCGCCTTCCACCACATGGTTGTTGGTGAGGACGGTGCCCGTCGCGTCGATGACGAAGCCCGAGCCCAGGCCCTGGCGCGGCTGCGGGTTGCCCTGCATGCCCGGCGGCATCATTCCGAAGCGCTCGGCCATGCCCGGCGGAAGGCCCTGCATGCCGGACATGCGCTTGGGGCGGGCCTGCACCTCCACATAGACGACGGAGCCCTTCACTGAATCGACCAGCGGCGCCAGCGAGGTGACAACGGTCGCGGGGTTGAAGCGCGCGGGCTGCACGGGCGCGCCGGAGGGCGTCGCGGCGGCGGCCATCGTCGTGGCGGCGACGGTGGCCGTGGCTTGAGAGGAATTGGAAGAACCCAGGGCCTGGGCTTGTCCGCACGCGAAGCCCAGCGTCGCGGCGGGCAGGAGGGCCAGGGCACCGAGGAAACGGCGAGAGGGGAGCGAGCAGGCCATCGTTCGTTCTCCGTGAGGCCGGAGTCAGTCCGGTCAGGAAAGAGTGTTTGAGAATCGGTTCAGATGTGGGGAGGACGCGGAATGGCTCCCCCTGGAGGTGGAAAGGTCTGCCGCTGGTCGTCCCCCGACTCCCGACGGCTGCCATTGCTCGGGGCTCGTTCCGCGAGTCCCCACATCCGAACCGATGCCAGACCCTTTTGCACGTGCCGGGCCAGGGCTTCGCGCGGGGTGCTCTCCTCTGAGCGTGGGGGCAGCGGGGCAAGAAGCTCGGGGCAAAGTGCCCCGCTCGGGGCAAATGTCCCCGGGGCGAAGTGCCTCCTTCCGCAGGGGAATGAAGTGGCACGTCGAATGCTCTGCCCGGGCTCGCTCGTCACATTCCGTACTTCCACGAGGAAGGCGGGAGGGCGGGCAGCCCACCACGCTGGAAGGAGTCGAACTTGATGGGGCCAGACGAAGAGCAGGAGCAGTCGGGAGCGCGGCCGTGGCCGCTCCCGGATGCCGAGCGAGGGCAGCGTCCGCGAGTCCTCGTCGCGGAGGACCAGCCGGAGATGCGCGCGTTGTTGCGCAGGGCGCTCCAGCGCCAGGGCTATGAGGTGGTGGAAGCCGCGGATGGTCCGGGCCTGGTGCAGGTCATCATCGACGGCTTGCTGGCGGACCAGACGCTGGTGCCGGACCTCATCATCACCGACGTGCGCATGCCTGGGTACTCGGGGCTGGAGGTGGTGGCGCGGCTGCGGCGCGAGGGTTGGACGACGCCGGTCATCCTCATCACCGCGTTTGGAGATGCGCAGGTGCATCGCGACGCGGAGTTGTTGGGCGCGGCGCGGGTGTTGGACAAGCCCTTCGCGATGGAGGATTTGTGCGCCACGGCGGAGGCGCTCGTCCCGCCGGTCCGCTGAGCCCCTGCCTGCTCGACGCGGGCGGGGACGGAGGCAGGTGCGCACTGTCGGAGGGTGCTCTCTCCGACCCGGTTGAGGCGAGCGCTCCTCGCCCTGCTTCCCCTGGTGCTGCTGACGTTGGCCTTCCTCGTGATGCGCCACGAGCTGCGCGAGCTGAATGTGGAGTCCGTGGCCCGCGGGCTGGCGTCGATTCCACGCGGGCGCATCGCATTGGCGGTGGTGTGCGCGGCGTGCAACTACCTGGCGTTGACGCTCTATGACGTGCTGGCGCTGAGGCACCTGGGGCGCAAGCTGCCGTATCGGCAGGTGGGCTTCACGTCCTTCGTGGGGTACGCGTTCGGACACAACATCGGCATGTCGTTCCTCACGGGGGGCGGCGTGCGCTACCGGCTGTATTCGGCGCGAGGACTGACGGCGCTGGACGTGGCGCAGGTGGGGACGTTCAACGCGCTGACATTCTGGGCGGGGCTCTTGGCGGTGGCGGGCGTGGCGCTGGTGGTGGAC
>NZ_JABXEM010000316.1:0-12106 GCF_013372595.1 Myxococcus sp. AM011 | reverse complement strand
CGGCGCGGGGAGTCTGGTGCGTGTCGACGCGTCCGAGGGGCGGTGGCGTGCCATCCCTTGGGTGACTCTCCCAGGTGCGCCGATGGCATACGCGCTGGACGAGGCGGGAGACCTCGTGGTGGGGACGACGGACCAGCGACTCGACGCCATCGTGTGTGGCCGGGCTGGCACCTTCGCACCAGCCCACGTGATGCGCGTCACGAGGGACGGGCGTCTGGCCCCCGTCGAACCGGACGGACGGCCCTGATGCCACCGCGCGGGAAAGGGCGCCCCTCCCGAGGCAGGAGGGGGGCCTGGCGCGTGCGGGGGCGCTTCAGCTGCGCCGCGTCCGCGAACGGAACTCGCTGGCCCAGCGCTGAGCGGTGGCCTTGGCGCGCTCGCCATCCGAGGGAAGGTGACTCGCTGGCGGCTTCCCGGCAGGCGTTGGCTTCTCAGGGCCGGAGGTGCCGTCCGCCCCGGTTGCCCCTGCGGTGTGCCCCTTCTTTCGCACCCACATGCGAGGGGCGGGGTTGACGGTGGGCGGTGGCGTAGCAGGCGCGGCGTCGGCCTTGGGCCTGCGCCCGCGCGGGAGAATGACGTCGGGGACGCTGTGGGGCGCGGGGCCCTCCACCCACGCGGCATGCAGTCGGCCCGAGGCCACCATGAGGCGTCGCTTCTGGTAGTGCGCTCCGCAGTATCCCTGGCTGACGTGTGGGCGCTGGCAGCCGATGACGGCGCATGCCCTGGCCGTAGGCGCGGGAGGCGGATGCGGGGGCTGGCGCTGCGGTTGAGCGAGGGGCGGAGGCCGCGCGTCGTGGCCTGGGCGCTGGCTCGACACTTCCTGCTGGGGCCCCGGGGCGAGGCGCCTCGCCACCCCGGCCAGTCTCGCGACGAGGCTGGCGAGTGGGCGCGCCAGCTCCTCATCAAGGGCGGCGCGGAAGGCCGACTCAAGAGAGCCCGTGGACTTCGGAGCGGACGAGCGGAGCGGCTCCCTCGTGGAAGAGGATGTGCCGTGAGCCTTCGAAACAGGAGTGCGTGGGATTTTGGGCATGTGTGGCTTTGCTCGCATTGCTGTGTATTCGGGGCGAATGCGCGTTGGGACGGCGGGTGATGATTACCATCCTCTGGGCATGTGTCGTAGTCGAGCAGTGCTTGAGTGGAGGGAGGAAGCGCACGCCTCTTGTGACAATACGAAGTGACCTCACGGAAATGGTTGTTGGCATGCGCCGCCCGGGGAACTGGCACGTCGCGTGCTGTGGGGAATGCGGATGACGATGAGCGAGCGGGAGGCCCTCGCAGAAGAACTGCGGCGGGTGGAGGTGGCGTTGCAGCGAGCATACGCGACGATGGACGGGATTGCCGAATCGCGGACACGGATGGCCAGGGCGAAGGCGGAGTACCGAACGGCAGAGGCCGCGGCGCTGCACGCGCTGGGCGCCGAGGATGCGTTGATGCTGGTGGAGGCGAATGACTCGGCGTGCGCTCACGCCCCGGAGCAGGATGCACTGCGGGAGTGGGTTGCTCGCGGCGCGAGAGAGTTGCCCCTCCGCAGTGGCGAGCACCACGCGTGAGGGGCGCGCCTCCTGGACGTGTGTGAAACATCAGGCGAAACAGGACGCTTCGGCCGGCGGACGGGCCCGGGCCGCATGGGCATGCCCTGAGAGGCATGCCATGGCGGCCTGGTTCACCCTCGCGTCGCCAGGCCCTCGCGCAGCATTTCATCCACGAGGGACGCGGCCTTCTCCTCGGCGGTCGCGCCTTGCACGCGCAGCGCGACGGATTCGAAACGCTGGGTATTGGCAACCACCCAGTCGATGTACTCGGGAATGGAGAGACGCTCCACACCGAAGGCGATGTTCTGCATTCCCTTCACGATTTGGACGGCCGTGCCCTCGAAGACACGTCCGTCGCGCATGATGATCATCATGACTTCTTCTCCTTCAGGTGTGTGCGCCAGCAGCCGGACTCGATGATGGGGCGGCCAGCCAACCGCCCCTTGGGAAACAGGTATGCCTCGACGCGGCCGGCACCGTCGAGGGCAATGGACGTGCGCTGGTAGAAGCGAGGGTGGCCCTCGAGCCTGTCGAGCGCGGCCAGCATGTCAGCGTCGACTTCGTACAGCTCCCCAGCGACAGCGTGCTTGCCCCTGGAGGCGAGGGCAGGGAAGGGCCCGTAGTCGTAGAGACTGAAGCGGGGCTGCGTCCGCGCTGGGCCGATGAGGCGTGCACCGCGCAAAAGGCGGTGGTTGGGCTCGCCGGACAGCAGCGTTCCGTAGACGAAGACACGCGTCGAGACTGAGGCGCGCGTCATGTCTCACCTCCCAGGGCGCCCGCGAGCGCGGCGCGGTTGAAGCCCAGTCGCCCGTAGGCGTGCCAGAGGACGCGGAAGTAGCGGCCAGCGGGCGGCCAGGTCTCGAAGCCAGTCTCGGGCTGGAGGTACACCAA
The DNA here is from genome assembly GCF_013372595.1 of Myxococcus sp. AM011. Lineage (NCBI taxonomy): Bacteria > Pseudomonadati > Myxococcota > Myxococcia > Myxococcales > Myxococcaceae > Myxococcus > Myxococcus sp. AM011. Next base: position 9,683 of record NZ_JABXEM010000316.1, on the reverse strand, counting down.
CGCGCGGCGGCGCAGGCCGGCCCTGTCCCTCACAAGTCGGGTGGCGCGCCGGTATGCGACGGGGTGCCCCTCGAAGATGTCAAGGGCGCGCAGGTCCTCGGGCGTGAGGCGGTACAGCAACCCCTCGACGTGAGCGCCGCGCACGCGCTGGACGCTGGCGACCGCGCCGCCCCAGCGGCGGCTGTAGCCGCCAAACACCAGGGTGTGGCCAGGAAGGGTGGCGCGGGCTTCGACAGTGGCGCCGGGGCAGCGCGTGTGCATTTGGGCCCTGTCGAGGTTGGAGCCGTAGGCGAAGTAGAGCATGGGGTTTCTCGCGTTGGAGACGGGCGTGCGGCCCGCCGATGTCATTGCCAGCCAGGGCGCCCGAAGGGCCCTGGCGTGAAGGCCGCTTCAGGCGGCCAGCGCCTCGTTGCGTTCGCCGCCCACGTCGCTCCCGTTGCCGCCCTGCGCGCCCTCGCTGCCAGGAGTGCCGTTCCCACCCGGGCTGCGCCTGTCGCGGCGCTGGCCCTTCCATGCGGCGCTGCCCTCCAACTTCTTGAGGAGGTGGGTGCGGGCCGTCTTGAACTCCTCGCCGATGAGGCCCAGGTGGAGGAGGAACACCCGGAAGTCGTACTTGGCGGTGGCGGGGTTGAAGTCGCGGCGCTTGCTGGAGGCTGCCTTGGAAGCCAGGGCTCGGGCCGCGAGGGCCAACACCAGTTGGACGTAGGCCTTCACCTCGCCCGCGTGGACCGAGCCGTTGAAGTAGCGGAATTCAATCGTGCCCCGGAAGAAGAGGCTGTTGAGGTTGAGGCCGTGATAGCGGCTGGAGTCGTAGCGCTGCGGGGCGACGTTGTGGCGCCCGTACCAAGCCTCATTCACCTCCTGCAGGGTGCGCGGGCGGCGGGCCTCCAGCCGCTGGATGAAGGCCGCGTCGATGGGCCGGCAGTATCGGGCCAGCCGCGTCGCGCTCACTCCGAGGGCCGTCTCCAGGAGGCGCTCCTGCTTGTGCACCATCTTCACGAGGTTGGTGACGCCCTTGGCATCGAAGCGGCTGCCGTCGACGTGAATGTGGATGCCGGTGGAGGCGTCGGCGCGGGCGCCAGCCTCGCGCGCGGCGCGCACCACCTGCTGTAAGGCTTCCATGTCCTGGTAGGTGAGGATGGGGGAGACGATTTCGCCGCTGTACTCGCCCCCGCTCAGCGAGCCGTCTGGCACCACCTTCCAGGTGCGGCCCTGCGAGTCCGTCACCTGCCAGCCCTGGTAGTCGCCGGAAACGCGCCCGCCCACCGCGCCCTGAATCGCGTGGGCCAGCTTCTGGCGGCTGGCGCCAACCGTCTCAATCTCAATTCCAAACCGGAGCGTCTTCATGGAGTTTGCCTCTCGCGTTCGCGCGGGGCTGTGGCGCCCGTCGCGAAACACATACACGCTCTTGTGTGCGAATGAAGCAAGTCCACTTCGACGGCCGGGAAGGGCGGATTTGGGTGTCTGGAATATTCGCGAGAATACGCGGGGTTTCGCGCCCGCCCTCGGCGGGTGGGCGGACAGTCTGCCAGGGCTGGGGCGGCAGGCGGAATTCCAGTGTGTGTGATTGCGTCGGCGGGGAGGGGCGAGAAAACCCGCGCGGTGCTGCGGCGCGGATTCCCGCTGTCCTCCCCGCTCAGCCCAGCAGGGTGTTGAGGAGCATCATCCCGCGCATGGCCTCGGCGTGGTCCCCCTCGGCCAGCTCTAGGTAGATGCGGCAGTGGTTCGGCTCCGAGAGGCGCTCGGTCTGCACAATCCACCGCTCGCTGCCGGGGGTGTTCAGTTCCAGGCTGGCGGCGAAGGTGTGGAGCAGCGCGCTCATCTGCCGGTGGGTGGCGCCGGGCTGAAGGAAGATGTCCAGTTGAGGCTGGGCCGTGCCGTACCGGCTCTTGCCGAGGGTCAGCGTCAATACGGTGTTGCTGAAATCAACTACCTTGACCGGGACGATGAAAGTAGGGATGGCCGTGGCGCTCATAATCGATATTCCTGCGGAGTCGCGCGGTGCTTTATTGCCCGTCGCGAAAGACATACACGCTCTGGGTGGCGGGCGTATCAAGTCCTCTCTGTTGTCTTTGGGGGTATGTTCTGGGCGGGGCGTTTGGCTGGGGCGCTGTTCCTGATGGAGCGTGTGTCTGGTGGTGAGGCTGGGCGTGCGTACTTGGGGCCAATTTCGGCTGCTTCGAGTGGCTTGCCGGACGTGCCTGTCGCAGCCCGGCAAGGCCCTCGAATGGCGAGGGGCTGCGGCTAGGTTGCATCCTTGGAGGTCGGGGTGGGCTTCGTGTCCTCCCGCTCGGCTCGAATCTTCATGAGCTTGTCGATGATTTCAGCCTTCTTGGTCTGCCCCAGGTGGGGGAAACTGAGTCCGTTGTCGATGACGTAGCGGCGCAGTTTCTTGACGGTCATCGTTTCCAATTCTTCGCGTGTCTTCATGTTGTTCCCGTGGGGACTGCGTTGAAGGAGGGGCCGGTCGAAGGTCTCGGGCGGTGTTTCACTTCACGGCGATGTTGGCGCCCGCCTCGCGTGTGGACGGCGGGGCGGAGCGCGTCCGGGTTGGGGGCCTCTCGGCCTATTCGTTGTCCTGCTGGGGCGAGTGGGTGCGGGCCTCACTCCTCCTCATTCGGGGCGAAGCGCGCGGCGGCTTCGGTGGCGCCCATGGCCGTGAGTTCTCGGTGGACCGCGCGCTTGAAGAAACGAGTCCGGCTCGGGATGCCCGCGTCGCGCCAGGCCTTGTCCAGGGCCGCCAAGTCCTCCGCGTCGAAGGAGAGGGGGATGACGCGCTTGCCGTCCTCGCCCACCTTCACCTCGCGCTCGGGACGGGGGCCCACCGGCACGCGCCCGGCCTCCGCCTCCCGAATCTTCCACTTGAGGTAGGGGATGTTGTTGCTGCCCGTTGGGCGTCCCACGACTTCGCGGTACTTCGCCTGCACCTCCTCGAGCGACATGTTGGCGAAGCGCCCGCGACGGGGGGCAGGCTGCGTGCCCTCGGCCGGGGTGTCGGCCCGTGCGGCAGGTGCCGGAGGCGCGCTGGGGGTGGCGGCCGTCGCCCGTTGGGTGGGGCTTCTCCGCTTCTTCGCGGCGAGTGCCTCCTCGATGCGGCGGATGAGGTGCGTCCTGTTGGGGCTGCGCGTCTCCTCGCCCACGACTTCGCCGTACCGGGCGCGCAGCTCCGTCAGGTTCATGGACTCCAGCTTCTTCGTCTTCGTCGTCTTCGTCGTCTTCGTCGTCTTCGTCGTCTTCGTCGTCTTCGGTGCGGCGTTGCGAGGCATGGTGGTGTTTTCCTTTCCGGGCCGTGGGTACACGTCTGCCGTTCATGGGGGCGGCCCGGCGGCCCTCGTGCGCGGCTGCCCCGCTGGGCGGGGCGTCGGTGGTGGTGGACTACTTGGTGGGTGTGTTGCTGGCGTCGCGCTTGCCGGCTTGGTAGGCCGCTTCGAGGGCGTCCCTCAGTTGCCATACCGCCACTTCGTAAATGTCGAGGCTGTCGCTGTTGCGTGTCTTCAGTGTTTCAATGTTCATCTCCTCGCGCGCAACGCGTTCGAGGGTTTCTGCGGGCGCCCGGGCGGGCTTCGAGGGGCTGCTGGAGCGGGGCTTGATGGGTGTCATTGTTTCGTCCTCCCTGTGCGCCTTGGGCAGGCGCGTGTGAGGCATATGCGCTCTGGTTCGCGCGTATGGCAAGTCATTGAGCGCTGGGTTTGGGAGAGGGCTCGAGGTGCTACTGGGCGACGGCGGGAGTGTTGCCGGCGTCGCGCTTGCCGGCTTGGTACGCTGCTTCGAGCGCAGCCTTCAGTCCCCAAACCGACACGTTGTGGAAGTCGAGGTTGTCGCTCCATCGCTTCTCTAGTGTTTCGATGTCCATTTCCTCGCGCGCAATGCGCTCGAGGGTCTCTGCGGGCGCCTGGGCGGGCTTCGAGGCGTTGGCGGGGCGGGGCTTGCGGGGTGTCATTGTTTTGTCCTTTCGTGCGCCTTGGGCGGCGCGCGTGAGACATACGCGCTCTGTTTCGCGCGCATGGCAAGTCATTGTGCGCTGGGCTTTTGCAGATGCGCGAAGCACTCCAGGTCGATGGCGCGCGGGTCGACATGCACGAAGGAGGTGGTTCCGTCCGGGTGAATGGGAGCCGCGTCGATGCAGTCCTCGGCCGTTACACCTCCGAGACGCGCCAGTTTTTCGTTGTCATTCACGTAGTAGTCGTCCGCGTCCGGGTTGGCGTCGGGGCGGAGGCCACCGCGCAGCACCGCGAAGATGCGGACCCTCTGCCCCCGGAGCCCAGGGATTTCATTGCCGATGTAGGTGGTGTCAGTGCCGATAAACATGCGTGTCTCCCTGTCGCGCAGTGGGCAGCGCGTGAAGACATACGCGCTCTGTCTTGGGGACATAGCAAGTCGAAGAACGAGGGATTCGCGACGCCCCGGGGCATCGCGGCGCGAGGGGCTGTTTTGCTGGCGGTGTATGTCTATTGGCTGGGCTCTTCAGGGGCGCGGGGCTCCTCGTTGGCGGGCACCGCGATGCGCAAGCCCTGCGGAAACCAGCGCTCGCGAGCCTCCTGCGACAGGGGATGCACGGCCACCTTTCTGGCGCCGCCCCCCTTGGGCTTGAGCACCGTATGCAGGCGTCCGCGCTGGACGAGCTCTGCGTGGACATGGCCGACGAGGAGTCGGTGCAGGTGCCCGAAGCTCCCTGGCGCCGGATGCGCCGGCTCGCTCTCGGCGGCGCGGATGAGAAATTCGGTGGAGCGGCAGGCGGGACAGGGAGGGAGCTGGACGAGGCTGTCGTCCACGTCCTCCCGACGGGCGACGCCGACCTCCAGGGTGTCGAGGGAGAGGCGATTGCCGCTGCCGCACCGGGCGCAGCGCTGAAGTACGTCCTCGGTGGTGACTTCGTGAATGGCCATGGGGGCGCCCTTACGCGACAGCGGTGTACGAGCCGAACCAGTACGTCGCGGCGAGGCCTTGGAGGTTTTGGTGGCTGTAGAAGGCGAAGCCGTCTCTGTCCGGCACCATGACGGTGGGGTTGCCGACGAAGCTTCCGCTGGTGGCGTAGGGGCTGAGGGTGATGCTGGAGGGCGCGGTGGGAAAGCGACTGCGGAACGTCACCGAGCCGCCGCCGGCCAGGCTGTCGTGAGCGACGGTGTCGCTGTTGCTGTACTGGAGGCCGAGCCGGCCCACCTCGCGCACGCTGCCCGCCAACTCGAAGGAGGTGTTGCTGGCGGTGCTACTCAGCGGGAGTCGCAACGTGCGCGTCCAGGAGGCGAAGGTGGCGGTGAGGCTGGCGTCATGGAGGAACTCGGCCTCGTTGCGTGAGAGGCGGAAACCGCCCGCCGCCGCCCCGGTGGTGTCGCGGGCCCAGGCGCTCCCATTCCAGGCGGCATTGAGGGTGAACCACACCGAGTCGCTGTCTGCGTAGAGGCGCAGCCGCGCGGCTGCGCCGCCCGCGCCCTGGGTGTCGAGGAGAAGGACGCGACCGGCGCCCAGGACGGGCTGGAGGATGGCCTTGTGCTGGCCCGCCGACGTCTCGTTGCCGCGGAAGTGCCCGCCGCTGAAGGCCGAGAGGACTTCCGCGAGGGCCGCTTCGACGGTGCCCGCCGTCAGCAGGTTGCCCGCGTCCGCGACGGAGACGGCGGAGGCCGCGTGAGCATCGGCGGACTGGGTGACGTGCCCGTTGAGGAAGCCCAGCAGCGCGGCCACCTGCTGCCGCAGGCTGCTGGCGGGGAGGGAGTGGGGCGTCCCGGCCAGCGCATCTCCTCCGACGCGAGACGCACCGGGGCTTCCGGCCGTCGTCTCGCCGAGGCGGGTGACGACCTCCTGGAGTTGAGCCTGCACGCTGGTGCCGCTGATGTAGCCGTGGGGTGTGGCGCCAATGGCGCTGGCGTGGTGGGCCCCCGTGGCCGCGCCCTGGTGGGCGTTGACGAGGCCCAGCAGCGAGGAGAGCTGCGCATCCACGGTGCCTGCCGGCAGGAGGTTGGGCGTGCCGGGCACCGCGTCCGCACCCACGCGGGAGGCGCCCGGTGTGCCAGCAGCGGCCGAGGAGAGCTTGTCCGCGACTTCGTCCACGGCCTCCTGCACGGTGGTGGAGGTGATGAAGCCGTGGGGCGCGTAGTCCACGGCACCAGCCCCGTGTCGCCGGGCGGCGCCGGAGAAGTGCCCGGCCAACTCACCGTCCACCTCGTCCAGTGTCGCCTGCACCGTCTCCGTGCTGGGGCTCAGGACGTCCCAGGTGCCGCTCTCCACGGCCACCGAGGTGCCCCGGGCGAAGATGAAGGCCTGCCGGCGGGAGGTGTCCAAGTCCGCGGCGAGAATCTGCGTCTGCCCGGGGCGCCTCCGGACGTCACACAGCAGCAGCTCGTCGGGCTGGAGGGCGGGCTTGGGCGCCTGGCCGACGGGGCCCTCCGGCGCCTGGCGCACCACCAGCACGAAGGACTCGTCGCGGCGGAAGTACACCTGCTGGGAGTTGCCGTCCGTGCGCGGCTCGGACAGCAGTCGGGTGAAGCGCAGGAAGATGCCCACCCACCGCTCGCTGCCCGAGGTGGAGACGTCGGTGGGGATGCCCGACAAGTCCACCGCGCAGTTCACCGTTTGCCCGGTGCCGAAGAAGATGCGCTGCCCGAGGTTGTCGTACGCGCGGCCCGGGGCCGTCAGGTCGACGGAGAGGTTGGGCACGGGCGCATGCGGCGCGGGCACGGCCCCGGAGATGACACCGTGGACGCCCAAGTCAGAGGCGAGGTTTCGGTCGGCCTGCTCCAACTGCGCGAAGGCCAAATCCAGCTCGGCCTCGCTGACACGTTGCCTGAAGAAAAAATCCAGCCTGTTGCTCATGCCTGTGCCCTCCAGAGGAAGGCAAAGGCAGGGCGTGAGAAATCGGGGACATGCCGTAGGGCATTCAGTGCAGCGTGGTCGTCTCGCCCAGCTCGCTGAGTCCCAGCTCCCAGTGCTCCGGGAGAATGGGCGGCAGGGGCTCCACCAGGTCCACGAAGTGGGTGTGGGCGGGCTTGAGGTACTCGACGAGGGTGCGCAGGCGCTGGCGCTCCGCGGGCGAGAGGAGACGCTCCACCTCGACGTTGAAGGCGTAGCGGGCGAAGCGCTCCGAGGGTCCCAGCACCCAGTCCACGCCCAGCTCGGACTCGCCCAGCACAAGGGTGTCCGAGGCGAAGGGGGAGATGGCCCGCACCTCGATGCCGAGGAAGAAGCGGATGGCGTTGCGCAGGCCCAGCGCGGTGCCCTTCTGCTGGTACATGTCTACGAGGATGGCGGCCAGGCGGCGCCGGACGAGGACGTCCAGCTCGAAGGCGAAGGGGTTGCCCAAGTCCTGGAGGATGGCATCCAGGAAGGACTCCGGCGCGCGCTCCAGGTCGAAGACGTCGGGGAAGGCGTCCAAGTCAGAGAGGAGCAGGTCCGTCACCTCCTGGAGGCAGGAGATGAAGCGGTGCAGGTCGCCCGTCACATCGTCGCGGCGGTTGTGGCGGGGCAGCATGTCCCAGAGCTGGAAGCTCCGGGAGGGCGGCCGGGCTGGCCGGAAGCCAGGAAAGGTGGCGCGGTGGTAGGGGGCGAGCACCGGGTTGCCGCGCGCGTCCGTCACGCCCTCCACGCGCACTTCGTACACCACGTCCGGCGTCAGTTCCGTGTCGAGGACGAGGTGGACGAGGGGGCCTTCCGCCGCGGCCTCGAGGGAAGCGACTGGGACGGCGGGCGCGCCGCGAGGCGTGAAGGTGAAGCGCGCCGAGGACGGCACCCGAACGTCTTCGTCGAAGGCGAGGCGCACGGCCTTCGGCGCCAGGGCCTGGGCGCCCACGAGACGGGGCGCCATACTGTCCTCCACGGTGAAGGTGTACGCCTCGTCGAGGAGGTGCGCGGCGCCTGCCGTGGCCGAGACGACGCGCACGGAGACGGAGGCTTGGCTGGCCAGCGGCACCGCCGGGTGCAGCACCACGCGCAAGGTGTCCGCCGACTGCGTCACCTCAGCCAGAGGCCCCGCGAAGGCGGGTGTCACCTCTGCGCTGGCGCCGCCCTCGAATGCGAGGACTCCACCCACCCAGACGCGGGTGGACGCCCGGGCGATGCCGTCCACGCCGACGTCCACCAGCTCCAGCTCCAGCACGGAGTCGACGGGGACGTCCTCCTCCCCTGGGCCCGGAGCGCGGTTGAGGAGAAGGGGGCGGCGCGTCTCGGTGAAGAGGGAGACGGTGTCGACGTAGAGGGTGGGCAGCTCAACCGTGGCCATGGCGACACCTCAAAGGGAAACGAGCTCCAGGTGGACGCCCACCGTGTGGACGCCGGAGAGCTTCGAGACGTTGGCGGCCATGTCCGTGACGAGGCGCTCGCGGCCGGGGAGCCCGAGGCAGCGGGCGTACTTCACACCGTCGACGACGAGGGACGCCTCCCAGGCCATGCCCGCCGGGGCTGCTGAAGGCACACGGAGGCGCAAAGCGGCGCGGACCAGGTCCACGCCGGTGACGTCCACGGCTTGCGTCACCTCGGCGAAGTCCCCGGGGGCCAGCTCGAAGCGGCGCCCAGGCTCCTCGTCGCCGAGGACGAAGAGGTACTCGCCCGAGGCGGGCGTGCCCCGCTGGGGCCGGATGCGTCCCTGGCCCAGGCCGAGGCGGCTCGTGAAGGCGGTGAGGGCCATGGGCGTCACACCTGCCGGGACAGCTCGAGCGAGTCGAAGTATGCCCGGCGGGTGACGTCCCGCACGGCGAAGCCGAAGCCGCCACGGCCCGAGGTGAGGGGCTGGCTGCCGGAGTTGATTCCGAGGGCGTCGTCGATGAAGTCGGCCATGCCCGGCACCAGCTGCCAGTCGGGGGGCGTGCCGAGCGGGTGCGTGGCCAAGTCATTGTGGAAGGCCTTGAGGACGACGTCGCCGTTGGCGTTGACGATGCAGTCCAAACGCAGGTGCAGCCAGGTGCCCTGGGTGAAGCTGGCCGAGGACTTGAGGAGGACACCTGGGCCGTCCGCGTCGGGAAGCCCCGTGGCCACCGCGCCCTTTCGCAGCACCACCCGGTGCGGCTCGTCGTCGGAGAGGCCCAGGAGGTAGGCGGAGTCGTTGACGGAGATTCCCTGGCCGCACAGGTACAGGAAGGGGGAGAAGCCGGTGGGGCCGCCTCCTGGCCCTCGTTGAATGCAGCCGCGGATGCTGCCTCCCTTGGCCATGGGGGCGAAGTCGGGGAGGTTGGCGAAGAGACCCACTGCGCCCTGCGCGGCGGTGAGGGAGTTGAAGGCGAAGAGGAAGTTGCCGCCGCCCGGGGGACGGGCAATGCCCGCCGTCACGCCTCTGTCCACGGTGGCAATGTCGAGTCCTTGATTGAGGTAGCTCCAGTCTGCGAGTGCCATGGTGTCCTCACTGCGTGGCGGCCAGAGGCCAGCCAGTGTCGAAGTCCTCGGTGGGCTGCGTGGTGTGGAAGAGGGCCACTCGCGCCGTCACGTCATCCCAGCGCCAGGCGTAGGCCTCGTTGGTGTGCCAGCGCAGCTCGAAGTCCTCCCGCGGCGAGTCGCTGAAGCGGCTCAGCACGGAGGTGACGTCCACCCAGTCCGCGAGGAAAGGCCCCTGGCCCCACGTCTCGACGGCCTGCCCCTCGAAGTGGTGCGGGACGAGCTGCGCGGGCGGCAACTCGAAGAGGAAGCCGTCGTTGTCCCAACCTCGGGAGAAGGACTCGAAGCCCTCGCGCTGGCCGGAGAAGAAGGCGAGGGCCACAGGGACG
>NZ_JABXEM010000315.1:0-12287 GCF_013372595.1 Myxococcus sp. AM011 | reverse complement strand
ACCGCACCCCATGCGCCACCCTCGCCAGGGCGTCCTCCCCACCCGGCGAACGCCTGCACTTCGAAGCCTCTCTGCTTGTTCCGGCGAGACACCAGCACCACCGTGCCGTCCAGGTGGGCCATCGTCACGGGTTGCGAGGCGCCACCCGCCCGTCCCCAGTCATGCACCGCCGACAGCGCCAGCGCATAGTGCCCAGGCCGCCGAGGCCGGCCGAAGAGGACGTGCTGCAGGTCCACCGCGAGTTCCGCGCCCATGAGACGGGCGCCGAGGACGTCCGAGGTAAAGGCCTCCGCGTACAGCGGCCCCACAGTGCCGGTAAGCACCGCCCCGGCCGGGTGGTAGTCCGGGTTGCCCCGGTTGGAGTAGTGCCGCACCAGGTGCCCGGACAGCAGGTTGTAGGTGTCCAGTGCGCCTCCCCACAGCGCGACGGGAGACGTCTCGTTTCCCAGCCGGAGGAAGCGCACCACCTGCCCCCAGTCCGACAAGGTGTCCCAGTCCTCCTTCCGCACGAGGCTGGCCCCCTCACCGCCGCCCCACAGGCGCAGCCGGACCGGGGCCCCGAGGTTGAGGCCAAACTTCGGGCCGCCATCCACCACGGCCGTGGGTTCCACCTGGAAGAAGCCTTCGTCCTCGCCAACACCGTGCCGCGGAAGAAGCGTCAGGGCTGTGGCCTCCATTCTCAGCAAGTAGGCCCACCGAGAGCGCGGGTGGGGTGTAGCCAGCGACGCAGACACCTCCTCGGGTTCAGCCGCTCCTTCCTCGGAGGGCGGCTCGAGCGGCACTTCCACATCCGGCTCGAGGCCGAGGGCGCCCTCCTCCACTTCGGCCTCGGGGTCGGCAATCTCCTCCGCCCACCCCACTCCTGGTAAGAGCAGTAGCAACACCACGGCCCAGCTTCGACGCACGAACATCGACGCCTCCTGTGAAGGCCCCCAGCAAGGGCCGAAAAAGGACAGAGGTTCTCCGTTCGGTCCGACAGGGCGCCGGACCGGGGACGAGATCGAGGAAGTCGTTAGAGGGCGCGCTCGCCAGACTCCAGGCAGACGCCTGGCGTCACGGGCCCTGAGGCAACCAGATCCGCCTCAACGACTTTCATGGATGCGAATTAGGGGTGACGGTGCGATGGCGGACCGTTGGCACCCGACTTTCCCACCGCGGAAAGCTGTGTAGCCCGCCAGTTAGAGTATGGGCGCAACGAGGCGCCAGCGCCTGCCACTCAAGGCAGTGCGGGGCCCAACTGAGTCCTCATGCGCGCCTGGACGTACTCAGGCGAACTGGGCTCACGAAGGGGGATCAGAATCGTGGCTCTCCGCATCTACCGCGCGGACACACCCATATCGAGGGCAACAACGAAGGAGGCGCGCAATCGACTGCGCGCAAGCCGGAACCGTGAGGACCATCGCGCTCTCCGGGGGCAGTGGGGCAATAGGAAGATGCAACCCGACATCCCTATTTAGGTGAAATCGAATTGAACCCTAAAATGACAATCCCCACAAGTCCCCAAACGCAGGCGTTGCGCCCTCTGGTGGGTCCGTCCCACCACCCCATCTATGGGAAAGTGACGTTGCCTAGGGTGACAGTGCGGCGCCCATCCGCATCCCAGAGCTTGAGCGTGAAGGGGCCTTGAGGGGACTCGGATACAGCCTCAGCCTCTACCACCACGCGCTGGCCCGTCGAACCGAAGGCCACGGGGCCTGACTGCCACACCTGGAGCACCTTCAGCTCCTCGTTGGCCTTGCCTCTGAGCGTTGCACCCACTGCTGTCCACGGCTGGGTGTCCCCCCCTGACTTGAGGGTGACCACAACAGCCACCCTGCGGGCTGTGCGGTATGCATAGGCACGGTTTTTCGCTGCGGCCCCTCCCGGGGCCTGGGTTACATCCTTGGTCGCGTCGCGGAAATCAACGCCTCGCTCGCTGAGGACGTCTGTCGAGATGAGTCCCGTCAACCCATTAGGAGCACTTCGCTCAGCGCGCAGACGCTCATTCTCCTGTCGGCATTGCTCGGCTTCAATTCGCGCCTGACGAACCTCCTCTTGGTATGTCTCGACCCCCCTCTTGCGTCGATAGACCTCGACGAGTGCCTCTGACCGTGCTGGGTGCGCAACCAGGACAAACGTCGCACTCGCCGGGGCAGATCCATCCTGGAAACGCACCGTCAACTTGAGCCGCTCTCCCGCGGAGATTTTCTCTGAAGGGACCAAGCGCAAAGTATTGAGCCCAGCGTCCACCATCACGAAGCGCTCGCGTCCCTCGATCATCAGTCCCTCTCGGCTCACCTCCGAATCAAAGAGGAACACCGTCGAGAGCCCTGGGCTCACCGCCACTTCAACTGCTGGCTGAGTATCATCCGAGACCAGCTCGATTCGGCGAACGCTCAGCCCCACGGTGGATGAGGGCGACTGCGCCAGAGCCGCCCCCTCTCCAGAGAGGAGGAGGAAAAGCAGCACGGCCGACACGGAATGATGCACGCGACGTTTCTCCTGGACCAAGCCAGCGGCGACACCGCTGGCGACTCACGAGCGTCTGCCAGACAGCGACACTTCACTCAAACTCACTCACTGCCCTGACAATAACGGCAGAATACACACGAGCCTTTCCGGACTCCCCTCCGCCACCCTCTATCTCCAGTCCTCGGTTGTTCGAGGTATCCCGCACCTCCAGGCACACGGGGAAGGTTCCTTTGCTCGTGCGGGCCCGAGTCAGTCGGACGTAGACGCGGTCGGCGATAATGAGTCGCCCAGACAACGTGGCGTAGTCCGACCCCACAATGATCTGTGCAGTGCCTTCCCTCACCGTTACGTATTTTTCCTCTCCCCTGACGAAGCTCGCAGCCTCCTTGTCTCCAATCTTCATGCCCAGCATCTTCATGCCCTTAGAGGCGCCTTCCGGGCACGGTTCAGGATCCGGAGCAGGGCGCACCTGGGGGCCCGAGCAGGCCAGCGCGCCGCAGAGGGCCGCCGTCGCCACGGCGTTGCTGACGCTCCTCGTGGCCTTCTTGGCAGGCACCGGCGGGGAGGTCGGGGAGTCACTCTTCGTCGTCGTCACGGTGGCAGTCACCTCGGGATGCGTCGCGGGAGGCGCGACGGCCGCAGGTATTGCCTCCGGCCCGGTGGGAGCTGCGGCCGGGGCAGCTTGAGGTTTCTTTGTATATGGCGCTACTTCCTGTCCTGATGCGGCGGGAACCTGGACTCCTGGAGAGGAGGGCGGCGGAGGCCGCAAGGCCAAGAACACCCCCGCTGAGAGGGCGGCTGCCAGGAGGCCGGCGCCCACCACCCGCCCGCTCCTGATGCGAAAGGAAGCAGGCCTCGGCACCCCATCCACCACGAGGGCTCCCTCCTCCTGCCTTGCGGCCGGCAGCTCCGGCAGCAGCACCGGGCCGACTGGCTTCTCCTCCGTAGGTGGCGAGGCCGAGGCCGCGGGCACGTGCACCGCATCGAGAGGGGCCACGTTGGGCTGGGGCACCAGCTCCACGCGTGCCGGCACGGCCCGCTTCCCCCTACGAGGGCGGCGCAGTGGGGCATTCACCCACCGGGCCTTCTTGTCCCGCCGCCCCCCATCCGTGGTGGCCGTGTCCGGGCCGTAGGCATCGCAAAGCGGGACGTCCCAGGACGCCCCCTCCTCCGCCTTCGCCAGGAGCTCCTCCAGCGCCTCGCAGACGGCGCGTGCTCCCGGGCGGACTGAAGGCTCCTTTTCCAGCAGGCGCATGCACACCTGGCTCAGCTGCTCGGGCACCCGCTCATTCGCGACACGTGGGGGAGCAGGCGACGCGGTGATGACGGCATTGATGAAGGCCTGGGTATCCGCAGCCTCGAACGGCACCTTCGCCGTGAGGAGGCGATAGAGAAGAACGCCCAGGGCCCACACGTCATCCGCCGGGCCCGGCACGTACCGTGCGCCACGCACGCCCGTGTTCCTCTCCAGGTACAACCACGCTTCAGGAGGGAGGAACTCCGGCGTCCCAGGGGGCAGGATGGAGAGCGTGACGCCAGGAGCGCCTTCGTAGGCCCCCACACCGTAGTCCACGAGGACGGCCAGGCCATCGGCGTCCTGCACCATGACGTTGGCCTCTTTCACGTCTCGGTGCACCACCCCAGCCTCATGGGAGGCGGCCAGCGCGCGCGCCACGCCGAGCGCCGCCTGCGCCACCTCGCGGGCCGAGGGGTTCTCCTCTTTCGCCCACACCCCCAACTGCCGCCCCTCCACGTAGGACATGGCGATGACGACGAACTCGGACTCCACCGGCGGCCAGTAGAAGAAGCCGCGAATTCCCACCACGTTGGGGTGCTTCAGGCGCAGCAGAATGGAAATCTCCCGCTCCACCCGCCCGCCCAGGCGCCGCAGCTCCACCAGCTTCAGGGCGTAGGACTGCCCGTCGCACGTCGCAAGGTAGACGGTCCCGAATCCGCCGCGCCCCTGCTGCTTCACCACCGTGTAGCCCATCACCACGTCCCCGGGGGACAGCACGGCCGGGGGGCCGTCATCCCTCATGGAGACTTCCTCCCTGGCGACATGGCGGACAACAGGACGGCGGGCTCGCGCATGCGACTCTCTCCTCCCAGCGCACGCGCACGCTACCAGAAGCCCCGGGAAATCGCGCGAACTGTCCGGCCCGCCTTCGACCCCTGGTGCATCCACTACTCACTGATTAGGTGCAATCAAGCCGTCCGCGAAGTACCCTCACAGGATGTACATCCGCCCCCTGGACAAGGCGCCTGCACTATCTCGTCCCCTTGGTGCTCCCGCCCCAGGCCCCCCGCTTTCCTCCGTCATTGGCGCAGCCGCGCGCGCCGCTCGCCTACGCGCGCGCCTCACTCAAGCAGAGGTCGCCAACCTCACAGCCATCTCTGTCACGGTGTACAATCGGTTGGAGCGCGGGCGCATGCAGCCCAGCGTCCCCACCCTGCATCGGCTCTGTGCTGTCTTGGGGGTCTCGCCGAATGAACTCCTGGGCTACCCTCACAGCCTGCCCCTGGAGGGCGAGTCCGCTCGGAATCAACTGCTGCACCGCGTGCACCACCTCGATGAGCGCCAGGCACAGGCCCTCCTCCAGCTTCTTCCCATCCTGCGCTGAAGGCATGTCGTCGCCTTGGCAGACGGCAGCTCAGCTACACTACCCAGCACGTTATGAATGAAAAACTGTCCGCCCTCATTGGCACCGCCGCACGAACGGCCCGCGAGCAGATGGGCCTCACCCAAGCTGAAGTCGGAGAGCGCGTGGGCATCAGCCCGCCCGTCTACAGCCGGCTGGAGCGCGGGGAGATGTTGCCCGGCATCGAGTCCTTGGCCCGGATATGTACGGAGCTGATGCTCTCCTCCGATGAGATTCTGGGCCTTGCTGGAGACGGCCCCCGGCTTCGCACCGAAGACGCAGGAACCTTGCGGCGGCTGATGTTCCTCGCGCGCAAGCTGGACGAGAAGAAGCTCGCTGCGCTGGTCCACGTCGCCGCCGAGCTGTCTCGTTGAGGCCTACGCGGAGCCAGCTACCCCTCCTGGTGCTCCCTCGACGTGACAGCGACGTCGACAGGCCACTCCTCCACCATCCCCTTCCCCGCGCGGAGAAGGAAGAAGGAGCCGTGCCCGCCTCGGCCTCGGCACGAGCCTCCTTGGGAGCGTCCGCCGTCAGGCCGTCACGCGCCTCCACCATGACGACGTCGCCGACGCGAACTGCGGCGTCGAACCTCCCCGAGGGGCGCGTGGGATTCAGGCCCCACGCAGCCCTCCCCGGCCCGCGAGCGCCTACTCCTTCTTCTTGAGAGCAGCCAGCTCGTGCGCCTCGAGCCCTTGGGGATAGATGCCCGCCTCGCCGAACTCCACCACGTCGCGCAACTCACTGCCCTCGGACCGCACGCGGGAGGCTTCCTTGGAAACCTCTTCGCGCCCGTAGGGCGCCATACGTTGCGCGCGGGCCGCGCCACGCAAAGCGTCCCTCATGTCCGCCGCTGTGGCGAAACGCTCTTGGGGGTTGGCCCGTAGCGCGGTGTGCAGCACGGCCTTGATGTCCTCGGGAAGAGGGGCCACGGCCTTCTCGACGAAGTCCGGGCCGAAACCGGCCATGAGCGCCTCCATCTGCTTGAGCGGCAGCGTGGGTGGCGCCTCCAACCTCAGCCGACTCTCCTTCTCCCAGGTCGGTGAATAGTCCCGCACATCGAACAGGTGGCGGCCGGTGAGGACCTCCACCAGCAGCACCCCGAGACTGAAGATGTCCGAGCGTGGAGTCAGGGCTTGGCGATGGAGGTACTCGGGCGAGCAGTAGGCGACGTCCCCGCGCAGCAGACTTTCCGGCGACTCCTCGCGTCCCACCACCAGCGAGAAGGCCGCGCCAAAGTCCAGCAACTTCACTTCGCCGTGCTCTCCCACCCAGACATGCCGTGGGCTGACGTCGCGATGGATGATGCCCAGGGGCTTGCCGTCATCTCCCACCAGGGTGTGTGCGTAGTGGAGGGCGTCCGCCAACTCAGCTCCCACATAGAGCCCGAAGGGTTGAGAGAGTGGCTGCCCGCGGATGACAGTCGCGTTCACCAAGGTGTCGAGCGACGAGCCAGCGACGTATTCCATGATGACGTACGGCGAATCCTCCTCCTCCTCAATCTCCAGATGAATGACCTGGGCAATGGCTGGGTGGCTGAGGCGAAAGGCGAGTTCCACCTCCTCTACCAGGCGTCGCCGTTCCATGTGAGTGGTGGGGCTGGCGAGCCGGCGAATGAGGCAAGGGCCCGTCAATGTCCCTCCAGGCACGCGACGCTGGGCAAGCATCAGCGTCTCTCCAGTTGTCCGCACTTCCAGAATCCTCACGGCCTCAAAACGCACCTCTCCCAACATGAAGAGGAAGCGCGGATGACTGGGGGTGGGTGGTGCGACGGGCTGTCTGGAGGGCAGTTCCTCCGTCGTCACTTCATCAGGCTCTTTCGCCATGGGTAATAGCCCTAGGTACTGATTGGGTGCATTTCAATTTCACCCATTAGCATGGCAAGGGCGACCTGGGAAGCCGCTGAGCGCGCCACGGGCACATGCCTCGCTCCGCCCTTCAACGACGACTCCCCCTGCACGTCATACCCAGCCAGGGTAGCGCGGCACCCAGGGCAGGCTCATCAAGCGGCTTGTCTCAGGAGCAGCGCGTCCGCATCTCTGCACCTACGCAGACCGGCCGAAGAAGGTCGGCCTGCAGATTGGATTGCACTGAGGGGACGCAGCCCAGTGCAAGATTCGCAGGAGGGCAACAGCGCTTTCGAACAAGGCGCCCCTCAACCCGGCGTCAGGCAGCGGCCACCTTCGCAAAGGGCCGCTCCACCTTCTTGCCGTCGCTGAGGCGCTCCAATGTCACCGTCCTCGCCTTTTCGTCGACGGCCTTCACCTTGGCCGAGAAGGTGCCCCGCCCCTGCCTGTAGCGCACCTCCTGCCCCGCCACGTAGGAGACGGATGCCTCGGAGCTGAGACTGGAGCTGGGGGCTGCGGCCGTCGCTGTGCGTCGCGCTCCGCGCGGACGCCCGCGGCTCTTCTCGGGCACGGGCGCGGCCCTCATGGGCTTGGGCCCGGCCTCGGGCTTCGCCCACTTCCGCACGGGCACCGAGGACGGGCGCTTCGGCGAGGGCCCAGTCACGGGCGCGGGCGGGCGCTTCGACGCGGGAGGAGGCACGGTTGCGCGCTTCGGCGCGAACGCCACAGGAGTCGGGCCCACCTCAATGCCCAGGAACTGAGCAATCTTCTCCAGCAGCTCCATCTGCCGGCCCATCGTCTTCTCCACGGCCTCCGCCACCGCTGCTTGGATGGTGCTCTTCATGTCGTTCTGCATGTGCTCTCGCTCGCTTTCCTCGCGGGCCACCCGGCCCGCATATTCTTCGACAGACAGCCTCTTGCAATCACGCTACACCAAGGAGTCCGAGTATTCGGACTTCCGTCTCAGAATGAAGCCTTCACCTCGCGCCAGCGCTCGCGCTGCACCGCCCATGTCCCCGCGTGAGCAATGGCCCGGAGGCCTCGCTCGCTGAGGGGCTCCTCCCCATCCACGGCATCGAGGAGCAGCACCTCCTCCTGGATGTCGGGAGCCAGCAACTGCAAGTCCAGCAGGTGCGTCACACGCGCGCGGGTAAATCCCAACTGACCTGCGACGTCCGCCGCGCTCGCCACCAGCCCTCGCGCAATGGCGGATTCCACGTAGTGCGCCAGGGCCAGCATTCGCGCGACGTGTGCTGGCCTGCGCGCCACCTCTCGCGGCGGGGGTGGCGCCCCCTCTCGGAGGCGCACCTTCGCGCGACGCACGCGGTGGAAATGCGCGCTGACGAGGCCGGCCTCCGCCGGCTGTGACTCGGGGCCCGCGCTCACGCCGCCACCTCCTCGCGCCCAGTCGCTGCAGCCTCACCAGCGTGGGCCAGATGCACGTCAACCTGGCCCGTCGCCTCGTTCACCACCACCCGGCCAACGAGGGCCCGCAGCAGGCGCCCGCGGTTGGCCGTCGTCAGGGCGTCCCACACCGCGTCGAAGTCCGCCAGCGCCTTGGCCACCCATGCCGCCTCCACCTTCTCTCCCTCAATGGCGTCGAGGGCGCGCTCCACCTCAGCCAGCCGCTTCCGCATACCGGCGACCTCCTCTTCCGCGGCCGTCAGCTTCTCCTCGACGAGGCGCCGGGCGGAGCCCTCCAGCTTCGAGAGGGAGTCCACCCACTTCGCGGACTCCGCGCGGCGCTTGGCCAAGTCTTTCGGAACCTGCGCACGCTCGGCGCGCAGGGCTTGGTGCTTCTCCTTCAACCGCGCCGTGAGGCGGGCATGCACCTGGGCCGCGAAGCCGTCACCTACCGAAACCTCCCGGAGCTGCGTGACGACGAAGTCCTCCAGGGCGGCTGCCGGAAGGGGTGCGGCCCGGCACCCCTCCTTGCCCTGCTTGTCCCGGGTGACGCAGCGGTAGTAGCGGTATTCGCGCTCGCCCTTACGCGTGCTGCCGGGTGTCATCGCCTCGCCGCACAGGCCGCAGCGCAACAAGCCTCGCAGCACGTAGTCGGGGTTGCGCCCGTGGTACTGAATGCCGGGTCCCTCCAGCAAATCCTTCACCCGGTGAAAGGTGGCCCTGTCCACAATCGCCGGGTGCTCGCCCGGGTGCGTCTCGTCGCCATACGGCACGAAGCCCGCGTACAGAGGGCTCCTCAAGAGGCGCAGCACATCCTGCGTCGTCCACTTCCGGGCCGTGCGCGTGGCGCCACTCTGGGCCTCGTACCGCTTTGTCTTGCGCCCCGTCTCATTGAGGAGGCGCGCCACCGCCGAGGCCTGCTGGTGCTGGAGGTACAGCTCGAAGGCTTCCCGCACCACCACCGCCTCGTACTCATTCACCACGAGGCGCTTGTCCTTCACCTCGTAGCCCAGCGGCGCGCGCCCTCCCGTCCACTTCCCCTTGCGCCTCGCGGCGGCCACCTTGTCGCGCGTGCGCTCCGAAATCATCTCCCGCTCGAACTCGGCGAAGGACATCAGCATGTTCAACGTCAGCCGCCCCATCGCGTCTGCGGTGGAGAAGTTCTGCGTCACCGAGACGAAGGAGGCGCCCGCCGCGTTGAAGCGCTCCATGACTTTCGCGAAGTCGAGGAGGCTGCGGGAGAGGCGGTCCACCTTGTACACCACCACCACGTCCACCCGGCCCGCGTCCACGTCCTGCAACAGCCGCTGGAAGGCGGGCCGCTCCATGTTCGCGCCGGTGAAGCCGCCGTCGTCGTAGCTCTCATCCGCCAACACCCAGCCGGGCTGGCGCTGCACGTAGGAGACACAGGACTCGCGCTGGGCATCCAGCGAGTTGAACTCCATCTCCAGGCCCGCAGCCGTGGACTTGCGCGTGTAGACGGCGCAGCGCTTCGCGTCCGAGGGCGCTGGCTTGCTCTTCCTCATGGTTCCTCCGCCTTCTCTGTTGCCGGCGGCGGCACCGGCTCGGCGCTCGAGGCCTTCTGCTGCCCGGCGTGCTGCTGCGCCACGGCCACCAGCCGCTCCAGGTTGTCGTTGAGGCGCCGCAGCTCTCGGAGAATCTGCGGCACCGTCCCCTCGAAGAAGCGCTGCCCCATGTGCGTCTGGAAGAATGCAGGGCCACTCATCGCGTCACCGCCTTCGGGCCGCCGTCCTTGAGGCCGAAGAAGGTGAAGCCATTCCAGGCCGTGCCCGTCACCAACTTGGCCACGCTGGAGAGGCTGCGGTGAAGCTGGCCCTCGTATTCAATTCCGTCCTCGCGCACCGTCACCCGGTGCTGCGTCCCCTTGAAGACGCGCGTCAACACCGTGCCCGGCGGCGGCAGCCGCGCGTCGCGCCCGTCCGCAGCGGCGGCGCGCCCGTCCACAGCGGCTGCGCGCCCGCCCGCAGGAGCAGGCGGAGGCGGCGCGGAGGGCTTCGTCTCCTCCACCTGCCGCATCCTCCAGCGCTCGGGCAGCTTGTCGCCCAACTCCGAGATGCGTGCGACGGCGCGCGTGGAGAGCCCTCCTTCAGCCAGCTCCTGAATCCGGAAGGCCAGGCGCTTTCGCAGGTAGTCCCGGTTGCGGCTGCGCGTGGGCTCGCCGTACAGCTCCTGGTACTTCTCCGCCAAGTCCGACACCGACATGCTGGCCAGCGCGGCCAGTTGCCGTGGCACGTCCGCGAGCTCCTTGCGCGCGGCCCGCGCAGTCCCCTTCTTCGCCATGGTGTTGTCTCCTTTGCCCCGGGCAGCAGGCCCTCGGGCGAAAACCATGGACGCTCTGTCCCCAGAAGAAGACAAGTCGAGAGTCTGCGGCTCAGCCATGCGCGCTCTCCTCTGCACCCCATGCGGGCGTCTGTCGTTGCGGCTGCGCATGTCGACGCAGCCACAACTCCCACAGGGCCTCGGACAGTACGTCGACGGCATCCTCGCGGCGTTGCCGCACGGGGATTGGCCGCTTCTCCACCGCGACGTCATCTTCAACCTGCTTTGACATTCTCGAGTCCATCACCATGACAAGAGCCACCTGCAAGCATTGGGGGACACGCCCACACGTCTTCACGCCCCACGGCTGGCAGCCGTGGGGCACTCACGTCGGGGCCGGCTATTGGCTGGCGTCCTCCGCCGTGTAGTCAGCGTTGCGCGCACGCAAGTCGTGGGAGTGAGGGAATTCCTCTGCCGAGACGAGGCGCGTGCGAGACAGGTCCATCACCACGGCGCGGCGGCGGTTCATCCTCCCGTCGAAGCAGATGCGCTCATTCAGGGCGACGACGTAGCCACCCTCACGGAGATTCTCCTGCAGGAGGCGGCGCAACGCCTTCGTGTCCACCACCTCGCCCTCGTAGTCGATGCGCTTGCAGTGGGCGCGGAAGGCGTCGTAGGCGCTCTCCAGGTGCAGGCAGAAGCGCTCGCCCTCGAAGACGTAATGCACCCGGTGCCGCAGCTCCCCCTGAACGGCCATGACGTTCAGCATCTCGAGGAAGACGTCGAGGGCATTCTTCACCCCGGCCTCCGTCTCGAGGATGTCCGCCAGCACGGCGTCGACGGCTTCGCGGGCCCCCAAGTCTTTGGGCAACGCGTAGCCGCACTCCTGAGCGAACTGCTCGAAGAGGTGCAGCCCCAGCAACATGGCCGTCACGTTGTCGACGACGCGTGGAGGGACTTCCCTGCCCTCGAGGAAGAAGTCCGCGACGGCGCGGGCCAAGCGGTAGTCCGCGTCGAAGTCCCGCCCCAAGCAGAATTGAATGTAGCGAGGGGCGAAGAGGGCCAGGTTGACAGACTTCAGCTTGCGGAAGGCCGCCCGGCAGTCACGCCGCTTCAACGTCGCCTTCTCTGGGTTGACGGTGAGAAGGCGCTCGAGGAGAGCAGCCTCCGTGGGACGCGTTTCGCCGGCCACGCACAGCGGCGCATGCAGGCGGTAGCTCACCACCGACAAGTCCGAGCGGCCTCGCTCCTCCGTTTCCCCGCGGTAGAGGCGCCGCATGTAGCGGTGCAGCAGCTGCAGCCGGTGGAGCGGCATGTCGTAGGGCTTGTACTCGTCCGCCACCACCGGCACGGAGCGGGTGGCGGACAGCAGCTTCACGAGCGCGAATTCCGTCTCGGTTACGCTGTAGGCGTCGGAGGACGGCACGCCGAAGAGGGGCCAGAAGACGTCAGTGCACATGCTCGACTTGCCGCTGCCCTGCGTCCCGTGAATGAAGAGAATGGGGAAGGAGCCCACCCGCTCCATGAGGCGCGGCTTCATCGGTGTTGCTGAGCGAAGTGGTTGATGGAGAGCGCGGTCGCGACGAGCGCGCTGGTTGCCGGGAAGGAATGTTGCAGGCCGCGCGGAGTCCAGCAGCGAGCCGGATGCTGGCACGCCACGCTGGGTGAG
>NZ_JABXEM010000314.1:0-12364 GCF_013372595.1 Myxococcus sp. AM011 | reverse complement strand
GTGGGAGCCTCGAGTTCGACCTGGATTTCAGCGAGGCCGTGGAGGAGATGCCTCCTTCGGCGCCGCCTCCGACGCGGACCTCGCCGCCGCCTCCTCCGTCCGCGACTCGACCGGCGGGTGGCAGCTTCGAGTTCGACCTGGACCTGTCGGAGATGAGCGGGGGCCCCTCTCCGGGAGTCGCCGCGCCGCGGATGCCCGCGCCGCCGCCGTCGGCCCGGCCGCCACCGCCGCCCGCCGCGTTCCAGCCTCCACCCGCGCCGCCCGCGTTCCAGCCTCCTCCGGCTCCCGTGGCACCGCCTCCTCCGGCGCAGGCGCTGCCCAACGTGCGCCGCGAGGCCCCCAAGCCTCCCGAGCCAGTGGGCACTCCCACGCTGCTCTCTCCGACGGCCGCGAAGCCCGCGACGCCGCTCGCCGCGCCTCCGCTCGATGAGCGGGGCCTGCCGAAGACAGTCTTTCTTCCGCCGCCGCCCGTGCAAATCGTGGGCACGGGCCCCGTCATCGGCATCGACCTGGGCACCACGAACTCGTGCGTGGCGCTGCTGTCCAACGGGCGTCCCACGGTCCTTCGCTCGCGCGAGGGCTACAACACGATTCCGTCGGTCATCTCGCTCAACGCGCAGAACAAGCTGCTCGTCAGCCACCGCGCGAAGAACCAGCTCGTGTTGCGCCCGCAGCACACCATCTACGGCGCGAAGCGACTGGTGGGGCGTCCCTACGACAGCGCCGTGGTGAACCAGGTCCGCGAGCGCTTCCACTACGAAATCGTCCCCGACGCCGCCGGCCGCGCCGCCGTGCGACTGGCGGACAGCGTGCTGTCGCTCGAAGAGGTGCAGGCCATCATCCTCCGCGAGTGCAAGGAGATGGCGGAGGCGCACCTCAACCAGAAGGTGGAGCGCGCGGTGGTGACGGTGCCCGCGTACTACTCCGAGCCGCAGCGCGAGGCCGTGCGCAAGTCCGGCATCCTCGCGGGCCTCAAGGTGGAGCGCATCCTCAACGAGCCCACCTCCGCGGCGCTCGCGTACGGCCTCAACCGCGAGCTGAACAAGAAGGTCCTCGTCTACGACCTGGGCGGCGGTACCTTCGACGCCACCATCCTCAAAATCGAGAAGAACGTCTTCGAGGTGCTCGGCACCGGCGGCGACATCTTCCTGGGCGGTATCGACTTCGACAACCTCATCGTCGACTTCCTCCTCCAGCGCTTCCAGGAGAAGGAGGGCATGGCGTTCAACGGCGACGGCATCGCCCTGTCGCGCGTCAGCGACGCCGCCGAGCGCGCGAAGATGGCCCTCTCCGAGCGCGCCACCTTCGAGGTCCACATCCCGATGCTGATGATGGACAACGACGGGCGCCCCAGGGACTTGCGCGTCGTGATGACCCGGCAGGAGCTGGAGAAGATTTGCGACCCGCTGCTCAGCCGCACCGTGGACGTGGTGCGTGACGTGCTGCTGGACGCGAAGCTGAAGGCCAGCGAGGTGGACGACATCATCCTCGTGGGCGGCATGAGCCGCATGCCCCTGGTGCGCGAGAAGCTCAAGGGCCTGTTCGGCAAGGGCCCGCAGGCGAGCGTCAACGCGGACGAGGCCGTCGCGCTGGGCGCGGCGCTCTACTCGGGCTCGGTGGACAAGGTGAGCAGCGTGGTGCTCATCGACGTGCTGCCGATGACGGTGGGCGTGGCCATGCCCGGTGGCGCCTTCAAGCGCGTCATCGAGCGCAACAGCCCGCTGCCCGCCCAGCGCTCCTTCGCCCTCAACACGACGAAGGACAACGAGGAGTCGCTGGAGCTGTCCATCTTCCAGGGCGAGGACAACCACATCTCCGCCAACGAGTACCTGGGCACGGTGCGCATCGAGGGACTGCCTCGGGGACCGAAGGGCTCGGTGCGCGTCGCCGTCACCATCAAGCTCGATTCGGAGTGCGTGCTGCACGTCGAGGCGCGCGAGTACTCCACGCGCAAGGAAGTGAAGGCCACGCTGGCCACGCGCTACTCACCGGAGGAACTCCAGAAGCAGCTCCAGGTGAGCAAGGAGTCGGTGAAGGCCGCCGAGGAGCGCCGTGGCGCGGACCTGAAGGAGCGCGCGGGTGGTTTCTGGGGCTTCGTGAAGAAAGCGCTGGGCCGCAAGTAGCGGGCACGCCGAGGGACGAAAGGACGGTACGTCGTGAGCCAGCACACTCCTCCCCGGCGGCGCTGCTCCTTCTGTGGCACCGCCGAGCCTCAAGCGGGCCGACTGCAACAGGGCAGCGCTGGCGCCGCCATCTGCGACCCCTGTGTGGTGCGACTGTTCGCGGAGCTGGACCGGCAGGCCTTCTCCGCCGGCTCGACTCCGAAGGGGAAACCCACCACGCTCCACGGTGGCTCGGACGACGCGTGACCTCGGGGGCTCCATGTCGGTTGTCTCAGCGCCTCGGTACCTGACGCGCTTCCAGTGCCTCGCGGAGGCGTGCGAGGACACCTGCTGCGCGGGGCTCGTCGTGCCGGTGAGTGAGTCGCGCTGGAGCATCCTTCGTGGCCTGGTGGCTGGTGGCCCCGATGCGGCGCGAGTGGAGGAACTCGTGGTGAAAGACGCGGGCAGCGGCACGGGAGCCGAGGCCGCGTATGTCACCAAACGCGAGGATGGGAACTGCTCCTTCCTCGACGAGCGCAAGCTGTGCTCGCTGCATCGGAAGTATGGAGAGGTCGCGTTGCCGGATGCGTGCGCGATGTTTCCGCGCGTCGCCACGCGCAGGGCAGGGCGGCTGGAGGTGACGGGCTCGTTCGGTTGTCCGGAGGTGGTGCGCCTGTGCCTGCTCGCGGAGGATGCGCTGGAGCAGGTGGCGGTGGACACCTCGCTCGTGGCGCGGCCGGAGGTTGCGCGTGCGCTGGAGGGCGAGGATGCGTGGATGGTGCACGCCGCGCGGGTGCGTGATGTGGCGCTTGGCATCCTGGAGCGGCGCGAGTTTCCGTTCGCCTCGCGGCTGTTCATGTTGGGTGAGCTGGCGCGGCGACTGGGGTCCTTCTACTTCCGGGGCACCGAGGTGTTCCGGGAGGAGGGTGCGGAGGAGTTGCTGACCCGGACGCTCGCCACGTTCGAGGTGCCGGAGACGCTGGCCGCGCTGCATGTGGCGGTCTCCGGGGTGTCACTGCCTGGAGGTCCGTGGGCAGGAATCTGCGGCACCGTGCTGCGGGCACGTCTGGGCGCGGTTGGGAGTGAGCGGTTCGCGAGATGGGCTCGCGCGGTGTTGGCGTCCTACGGCGGCCCGCAGGCCTTGCCCGAGGAGGTCTGGGCTCGCTATGGGGAGCGCAGGGCTCGGCTGGAGCCGGTGCTGGGCGATCGCGTGGAGCAGTACTTCCGGCACCACGCGATGAACCACTGGCTGCGCCATCCGTTCACCGATGCGCCGTCGGTGCTCGACTACGTCTTCAAGCTGGCGCTGCGCGCGGCGGTGCTGCGCTGGGCGCTGTTCGGCCATCCAACGGTGGTGGCGCTGTGCGAGCGCGAAGACCTCCAGCCCACGGAGGAGGCTCGCGCCCTGCTCGACGCGGCGGCGGTGGAGTGCTTCCAGCTCAGCGCGAAGCACCTCGAACAGTCTTCCGAGCTGCACGCGCTCGCCCAGGGACTCTCGGGCGGCGCGGGTCCGGAATCGCTGCCCCGGATGCTCGTGCTCCTCCAGGGACTCTGACCCGCGCCGAGGTCGCCGCACGCGGCTCCACGCGCGGCCGACCTTCAGCGTGATGACAGCCGCGTGAGCCTTCGCGCGCTCAGGTCGCCGAGCGGGGCTTCGCGCCCAGCCGCTCCATCGCCTGACGGAACACGGCGATATCCTGCGCGCCCTGGATGCCGAAGCGGTCTCCCACCACGAACGTCGGCACCGCGCTGACGCCCATCTCCCGCGCCTCCCGCACCGCGTCGTCCACCACCTTCTCGAAGTGTCCGCCCTCCACGGCCTGCTGGAGCGCGTCCGGTTCCAGCCCCACTTCCGCCGCCGCGCCGCGCAGCGTCTCCCACGCCCAGAGGTCCTGTCCCTCGCTCCAGTAACGTCGCAGCAGGGCCGCGTGGTACGGCTCCAGCTTGCCCTGGGTTCGCGCGTACTCGGTCGCCTGGTGCGCCCGCCGCGTGGACGGGATGACGTCCCGGTCCACCATCGTCAGACCCTCCTGTGCCGCGCGCACCTTCAACGGGTTGTTGGGGTCCTTCATCTTCTCGCGGATGTGCGCGGGCAGGGGCAGCCCCTCCGGCGGTGTCTCCGGACGCAGGAAGAACGGACGCCAGTCCACCTGGATGTCGTACTCCCGGCTCAGCTTTTTGACTTCCTGCAGGCCGACGTAACACCAGGGACAGACGAAGTCGGACCAGACGCGGACAGTGACGGGCTCGCTCATGCCCCTCTCACTAACCGGAGTGGCGCGTCACGTCATGGCTTCCGTGCTTCCACGACGGTGGACAGCGTCCAGAGGAGCGGGCACGGTCCACCCCCGAATGCCCCCAACCCGAGCGCTCGCCTGGAGGCCAGCGCCTGGGTCCACCCCAGGAGGACACCTTGTCGCTGTCGCTTGTCGCGGCCCTGGCCATCGCCGCCTCTCCGGCGCCCGCCCGGCCCCAACCGTTCACCCACCACGACATGATTTCGATGCGCCGGCTGAGCAACCCGCGCGTCTCGCCGGACGGAAAACAGGTCGCCTACGTCCTGCGCACCACCGACCTGGAAGCCAACAAGGGCCGCAATGACTTGTGGCTCGTCAACCTGGACGGGAGCGGCTCGCGCCAGCTCACCTCCCACCCCGACTCGGACTCCGACCCCACCTGGGCCCCGGACGGCAAGAGCCTCTTCTTCCTCTCCTCGCGCGGCGGCTCCTCGCAGGTGTGGCGCCTGCCCGTCGACGGCGGCGAGCCCCTCGCGGTGACGAAGCTCCCCCTGGACGTGGGCAGCTTCCGCCTGTCCCCCGACGGCACGCGCCTAGCCGTCTCCATGGACGTGTTCCCCGACTGCGCCTCCGGCCTGGAGTGCAACACCCAGCGCGAGACGGAGCGCTCCAAGCGCAAGGCCACCGGCCGCACCTACGACAAGCTCTTCGCCCGTCACTGGGACTCGTGGAAGGACGGCAAGCGCTCACACGTGTTCGTCGTCCCCGTGGCCGGCGGCACGCCCGTGGACGTGATGAAGGGCATGGACGCGGACAGCCCCTCCAAGCCCTTCGGAGGCCCGGAGGAGTACACCTTCACCCCCGACGGCAAGAGCGTCGTCTTCACCGCGCGCGACGTGGGCCGCACCGAGTCCTGGTCCACGGACATGGACCTCTTCGTGGCTCCGGTCGACGGCAAGGCCAGGCCGCGCAAGCTCACCGACAAGAACCGCGCGACGGACACCAGCCCCGTCTTCAGCCCCGACGGCAAGACGCTCGCGTACCTCGCCATGGCCCGTCCGGGCTTCGAGGCGGACCGCTACCGCGTCATCCTGCGCACGTGGCCGGGTGGCCAGGAGCGAGTGCTCGCCGAGGACTGGGACCGCTCCGCCGGCTCGCTCGCGTGGAGCCCGGACAGCAAGACGCTGTACACGGCCGCGGGCCACATCGGTCAGGTGCCCCTGTTCGCGCTCGACGTCGCCAGCGGTCAGGCGCGCCAGCTCACCAAGGACGGCACGGACGACTCGCCCCAGCCCGCCGCTGGTGGCGCGCTGGTCTACGTGCATGACGACCTGGACTCGCCCGCGGACCTGCACGTCCTCAACACGGACGGCACCTCCAAGCAAATCACCCAGGTGAACCAGGAGGCGCTCGCGCGCATCCGCTTCGGCGGCTTCGAGCAGTTCGAGTTCCCCGGCTGGAACAACGAGACGGTGCGCGCCTACGTGGTGAAGCCGGTGGACTTCGACCCGAAGCGCCAGTACCCGCTGGCCTTCCTCATCCACGGCGGACCGCAGGGCTCCTTCGGCAATCACTTCCATTACCGGTGGAACCCGCAGGTCTACGCGGGCCGCGGCTACGTGGCCGTCATGGTCGACTTCCACGGCTCCACCGGCTACGGGCAGGCCTTCACCGACTCCATCACCGACGACTGGGGCGGCAAGCCGCTGGAGGATTTGCAGAAGGGCCTGGCCGCCGCGCTGCAGCGCTACCCCTTCATCTCCAAGGAGAAGAAGTGCGCGCTGGGCGCGAGCTACGGCGGGTACATGATCAACTGGATTGCCGGCAACTGGCCGGACGGCTTCAAGTGCCTCGTGAACCACGACGGCATCCTCGACGAGCGCATGGGCTACTTCGACACCGAGGAGCTGTGGTTCCCGGAGTGGGAGCACAAGGGCACGCCGTGGGAGAACCCGGACGGCTACGGCAAGCACAGCCCCATCAACCACGTGGCGAAGTGGAAGACGCCGATGATGGTGGTGCACGGCGGCCAGGACTTCCGCGTCGTGGAGACGCAGGGCCTGGGCACCTTCACCGCGCTCCAGCGCAAGGGCATCCCCTCCAAGCTGCTGTACTTCCCGGAGGAGAACCACTGGGTCCTGCGCCCCGCCAACAGCATCCAGTGGCACGACGAGGTCCTGGCCTGGCTGGACCAGTGGACGCGCAACTAGCGAGCTGAACAACACCCCGGGGCCCGCGTCACGCGAGCGGGCCCCGGCGGCTTCTCTTCAGGGGACGACGAAACACTCGTCGATGCAGTGCTCCAGGTACTCGGAGCAGCTCTTGTCGGCGGCGCAGTCGGCACACTCGGCCACGGCGTCCTTGCGGTCCTCGGAGTCGCGGTCATCCACCCAGTCGTTGATGGTGTCCGCGCACTTCCCCGTGTCGAGTTTGGAGTCGAAGCACTCCTTGCGATGGTCACAGATGGTGTCGGCGTTGCTGGAGCAGCCGGTGAGCACCGCGCTGAGCGCCAGGAGGGTCGTCACTGCGATGTTTCGGATGGACATGGGGCGGTGTCCTAGCGCACCCGGTCCGCTTCGGGAAATAGCCCTTCACGCTCAATGTCGAGCGGCTTGTCCCGTGGGCCGTGTGCGAACCACCCGGGCCGGACGCACCGGCGGTGGAGGCGGGCGCGGCGGAGAGGACGCACGGTGCTCGCGCTCGGGCTGCCACGGCCAGCGGCCCTCCAGCTCCACTGTCAGGGTGAAGCTGAGGAAGGTCCGGACCAGGACGATGAGGCCCAGCACCAGGACGTCACGCAGCGTGGGCTCGTTGCTCACGGTGCGCAGGATGTCTGCGGCGACGAGGAACTCGAGGCCGAGCAGGATGGCGCGGCCCAGGTTCAGTCGGAAGCGGCGGTAGGCCTCACCGGCTGACAGCTCCTGGCGTCGGAACAACAGCGCGGCGAGCGCGAGCAGGGCGCCCAGCACCATGGCACTGACACCCGCGCCTTCCATCAGCCGGGCGGACAGCGAGACGAGCGGCCGGATGTCCATGACGACGCCTCCCCGGCTGAACCTGGGCACGGAGGGCGTCAGGCTTCAGTGGCGGGCAGGGCCTCGGCTGGCGGCTTGCTGTCGGGCCTCAGCGCCCCGCGTCCGTCGGCCCCGAGGCGGGTGTCGCCGGCGTGGCGGATTTGGCTGGAGCGCCTCCCGTGGCGGGGACGTTGGTCTCCGACAGCTCGCCCTCTTCGCGCAGGAACTGCTGGGCCAGCTTGTCGACCTCCGCGGGCTCCAGGCCGGTGAGCACCGCCGTCGCCGTCTTCGCGCGAGTCGCCAGCGCCGTCTCACCGAGCGCGCCGTGGATGCGCGTCAGCGCCACGTGGATTTCGGGGTCGAACGGGTCCGACGCGAGCGCCTCCAGGTAGGCCGTCTTCGACTTCGGGTAGTCCTTGCGGTGCAGGAGGATGCGGCCCAGGTGCACGTTGGTGGCGGGCGAACCCGGGTGCACGCGCAGGCTGCCGCGCAGCACGGACTCCGCCTCGTCCAGGCGCTTGAGCTCCAGGAGCGCCAGCGCGTACTTGTTGGAGACGGACTCGTACTTGTCGCCCACCAGCTTGTGCGCCTTGGCGTACTCCTCGGCGGCCGCCTTCACGCGGTTGCGCTCGCGCAACAGCTCACCCAGGTGCGCGAACTTGCGCGCGGGCACCTCCGCCACCTCGTTGAAGTCGCCGAAGGAGATTTCACGGCCCTTCTTCTCGCCGTCCTCCTTCCCCTTGTTCTTGGCGTCCTCCTTCAGCACCACGCGGTCGTCGCGCGGCACCAGCTCCGAGGGGAAGGGCTGCTTCTTGATGTGCGCCAGCCACGTCTTCTCGAACAGGGCGAAGGGCATGCCCGTGGCAGCCTCCACTGCTTTCCTGTCCGTCTGCCCGGCC
Organism: Myxococcus sp. AM011; assembly: GCF_013372595.1. Classification (NCBI taxonomy): domain Bacteria; kingdom Pseudomonadati; phylum Myxococcota; class Myxococcia; order Myxococcales; family Myxococcaceae; genus Myxococcus; species Myxococcus sp. AM011. The sequence goes on along the minus strand of NZ_JABXEM010000314.1, from coordinate 4,112 downwards.
TTCAACTCGCGCACCACGGCGCGCAGCCCCGCCGAGCCCTTCGTCTGGTGCACGTAGTCGATGGCGTAGAACACCTCGGCGAAGGCGGTGGCCGCGTCCTCCGCGGTGGGCAACAGCGCGATGGACGGGTGCATCTTCTCGAACGGGATGAGCGTGTCCGCCTTCACGCGCTTGCCCAGGAGCGCCTGCGTGGACGGCGTCATCGCCAGGCCCGCCTTGCCGCGCCAGCGCGACTCCAGGAACTTGGCCATGCCCTCGTGCAGCCAGATGGGCACCGTGTTGCGGCTCATCTGACTGACGACGAGGTGGATGTACTCGTGCGCCAGCGTGTCCTGCCAGTCGTAGCCCTGCGCCACGGCCTTGGGGCTGGTCACCATCAGCTTGTTGAACTTGCAGATGGCGATGGTGCCGGTGGTGCGAATCTGCTTCTCGGTGAGCGTGCTCACCTTGGACAGCTCGCGCGCGTTGTTCACCACCTCGACGCGAATCTTCCCGCCCGGCGGCGTCCAGCCCAGGTCCTCCGCCATGGCCCGGTGGATGGCCTCCAGCGTCTCCAGCGCGTAGGGCACCAGCACCGCTTCCTTGCCCTTCGGGTAGAAGAAGATGAAGTGCTCGCTCTCCGCGCGCTCGTGGCTCTTGACGATGTCGCGAGTGTCCTTGGCCAGCCGCAGGTAGCTGCCCGGCTTGTCCTCGATGTTGGCGCCTTCGAGCAGCCCCACTGCGTCGTCGTAGCGGCCCTCCTCGAAGGCCACGCGGCCCTGGTAGTACTTCAAGGGCTCCACGTCGGAGGGGATGAGCTGCTCCACCGCGGCCAGCTCGCGCCTGGCGCCGGGCACGTCCCAGTCGTCCAGGCCCTGCTCCACCTGGCCCAGGCGCGTCTTCACCTCGTCCTTGAGGGAGGACTCCTGCTGCGCGACGGCGGGCGTTGCCACGCCCAGTCCCAGGGCCAGCGCGAGGGCCACCCAGCGATTCATCCGGCGGTCTCTCACTTCACCAGCTCCTCGTAGTAGCGCTTCACCTGCTCGCGGTACTTCTCCGGCGCGCCCTGCTTCATCGCGTCCAGCAAATCCTTGCGGAACTCCTTGGGGGCCTGGAATGCGTCCTCGTCGGGCAGCTCCACCTGGTCCTTCGGGTCTCTTCCGGAGTTGCCCTGCTTGCGCCCGCTCATGCCACCGGGCAAGGGCAGCCCGCCCTTGCGGCCCTTCTGGCCCTGCTGCATCTGCTGCTGGAACTGGCGCAGGCCCTCCAGCGCGGCCTGCTGCTCGCCGTAGCCCCGGCCCGGGTCCTTGCCCTGCATCCGCTGCGCGGCTTCACCCATGCGCTGGCCCACGCCCTCCATCTGCTGCGAGGCCTCCTCGCCGAACAGCGGCGCCGTCTGCTCCATCTCCTCCATCTGCTGACGCAGGTCCTGCGCGCGCTGCTCCAACTGCTGCTGCTGCTGGGAGAGCTGCTGGAGCTGCTGCTTCTCCTGCTGCGAGAGCTGTGAGCCGGGAGGAGGGAAGAGCGACTGGAGCTGCTTGTTCACGTCCTGCACGTTGCGCGCGTCGCGGTCCAGGCGCTGGGCCAGCTCCGAGGACTGCTGCCGCACCTCGGGCGGGTTGCCGAACATCTCGTCGAGCTGCTTCTGCTGCTCGCCCATGCCCGCGAGCTGCCGGGCCGCGTCCTCGGCGCGCGCGGCGGCCTCCGCGGCCAGGTCGAAGTCGTTCACCTTCAGCGCGTTCTCCACGTTGCGCAGCTCCGACTGGGCTTCTTCCAGGGGGCGCGCGGCGCGGCTGTTGAGGTGCTCGGGGTTGAGCTTGTCGTAGCTCTGCTGGGCCTGCTGCACCTTGCGCATCAGGTCGCTCTTGATGGACTCACCGCGCTCGGAGAGGCGCTCCTTGTTCTGCGCGCGGGCCTGGTCTCGCAGCTGGCGCGTCTGCTCGGCCACGCGCTGCTGCTCGTCCACGGTGCCCTTCAAGTCCTCCATGAACTTGCCGAACTTCTCCGCGAGCTCCGGGTACTGCTCGCCGCCGAACTCCTCGTTGGCTTCGTCCAGGCCCTTGAGCATCTCGTCCATCTGCATGCCCAGTTCCTGGAGCTTCGCGAGCGCCTCGTCCGTCTTGCCCTCGCGCATCAGCTTCTCCACGTCGTCCAGGGCGCTCTGCATGTCCTGGTCCTTCATCATCTCGGACAGGGCCTCGGCGTTGAGGTGCTCGTCGCGGATGCCCTTGCGCATCTCCGCCATGCGCTGCATCAGCTCCTGGATGCGCGCCTTGAGCTGCTGAATCTGCTCCATCACCGCCTGGCGCGCGGACTCGTCCGGGTTGGCCTTGAACTGCTCAATCAGGCGCGACAGCTCGCGGCGCTCGCCGGCCAGTTGCTTGCCCATCTCCTGGAGCGCCTCCAGCTTCTGGCGGTCCAGCAGGGCCTCCAGGTAGAGGATGTCCTTCTCCAGCTCGGCGATTTCCTCCGTCACCACGCCGGACAGGCGGTTGCCGGTGCCCCAGTCCTCGCCCCGCGCGCGCTGGGTGCGCAGGTAGAGGCGGCGGAAGTCCGCGGTGCCGTTGATGTGGCTGCCCAGGGACTCGGAGATGTTGGCAAGGGCGGAGACCAGCTCGGTGGGCACGTCGCGCTCGCGCGACAGCGTCTGCGCCAGCGTGCGCATGTCGGTGATGAGCTGCTGGCCGCTGGTGTCCACGGACGCGGCGGAGGCGATGGCCTGGGCGTCCTTCTGCTTGTCCCGGTCCGGACCCTCCAGCCGGTCCGCCAGGTGGTCCACCATGCGGCCCCAGAGCTGCTCGGCCTTCTCCAGCGCGGCGCGGTGGTGCTCGGCGGCGGAGTAGATGCGCAGCACCTGGGTGCGGCTGACGCCCTTCTTGGGGCCCTCCACCGCGTCGTTGTCCTGCGCCTCCACGAAGTACGTAATCCGGTCGCCAGGGTCCACCTTGAGCGAGCCCAAATCCCACGTGTACGTGTCGCGGCTGCGCCGTCCGTCCTCGCGGCGCAGCGGCACGCGCGTGTCCTTCTGCGCGCCCGGCGTGCGGAAGACGAGCGACAGACCGGACAAGCCGTAGTCATCGGTGGCCTCGTACTTGAGCGTCACCTTCTGGCCGGGGTCGACTTCCAGCTCCGCGGCGGGCGTCATCAGCGTCACCTGGGGCGCCTTGTCCGCTTCCACGGTGAGCGGGATGTCGGGGCCCACCGCGAGCGGCTTCTCGCGCCGCGCGTAGAAGACGAAGCGGTAGTGGCCGGTCTTCTTCGCGATGAAGGTGCCTTCCAGGTCGCGGTTGCCGGTGACCTGGAGCGGCACCGTCTCGTCGTTGATGACCAGCTCCGCGCGCTCCACGGGGCGGTCCGAGCGCGTCTTGAGGACGACCTCGGTGCCGGCCGGAGCGCTGACGGCGCCGTCGGTGCCGGGCACGGTGCGCTGGGACAGGCCGGTGTACGCGGGGTAGCGGTACGTCAGCTCGATATCGCCGGTGATGGGCTCGACCTGGGCCTGGGCCACCGGCGTGCGAGCCACCTCCAGGATGCGCTTCACGCCCGCGCCCCACTTCTCACCAAACAGCCCCAGCACCAGCGCGAGCGCCAGCAGCACGCCGCACGCGGCCAGGGCGCTGCGCTGCGCGGGGCGACCGTCGACGACGGAGCGCGCGTCCACGGTGCGCACCCGCGTGTCCATCTGAGAGAGGAAGGCGTCCGCCAGCTCCGGCGAGCCGTTGGCCTGCCCGTCCTGCTCGCGCCGCAGCTCCACCGCCGCCAGCACGTCCAGCGACAGCTCCGGCCGGCGCTGGCCCACCAGGCGCGCGGTGAGCAAATCGTCGCCCACCTGTCGCCGCGCGAGCCACAGGCCGAAGCCACACGCCACCGCGGCGCCCACCGGCAAGGCCAGCCCGAGCATCGAGCCGCCGATGCGCGGGGCCACGAGTCCCAGCAGGCCGCCACCCACCCACAGGAGGCAGGCCGCCACGAAACCCAGGGCGGTTCCCTGGAGCCACAGGTACCGGCGCTGCCGGGCGCGCACGGCGGAGAGCAGGGCTTCCACGCCACGGCCTCGCGAGGACCTGCCCACCCGCGTGGGTGAGGCCGGTGGCGGAGGCGGCGGGGGCGGCAGCTCGGGGCCTGGGCTCTGC
>NZ_JABXEM010000313.1:0-12379 GCF_013372595.1 Myxococcus sp. AM011 | reverse complement strand
TATAAGAGACAGCCACCGCCCCCCGGAGCCCCGGGCGCCGGCTTCTTGAAGCGCTCCTTCAGGTTCGCGAAGAAGTTCTTCTCCTCTGGCGTGGGGTCGCCTTGACGCGGCGCATCCATGGCGACGTGCTCGGCGACCTCGGCGGGCAGGTCCTCCAGGAAACGGGAGGGCGTCCGGGGCACCTCCTTGCCGCGCTTCACCCGGGTGACGGCGCGGGTGAGGTACAGCGTCTCCTTGGCGCGGGTGATGCCCACGTAGCAGAGGCGGCGCTCCTCCTCGAGGTTCTGCGCCTCGCCCTGCATGCCACCGTGGGGCATCAGGTCCTCCTCCATGCCGATGAAGAAGACGAGCCGGTACTCCAGGCCCTTGGAGGCGTGCACCGTCATCAGGGTGACGCGGCGGTTGGCGCCGGGCACGTCCTCGTCCTCCTCCTGCTTGGTGTCCAGGCTGAGGCGGTTGAGGTACGTCAGGAGGCTGGCCTTGGGGCCCTCGCGTTTCTCGAAGCGCTCCAGCGAGCCGAGCACCCCGTCCACGCCCTTGAGCTTCTTGTCCGCGCTGGTGGCGCTGGGCGCGTGGGCGCGGGTGGCCTCGCGGAAGCCAATCTCCTCCAGCAGCTTGCGCGTCACGGTGGCAAGTTGGCCGTGCTCGTAGGCCGCGCGGTAGCGCTCCACCAGCTCGACGAACTCGCGGACCTTCTCGCCGGCGCCGGGGGGCAGGTCCTCGTACTCGGTGGCCTTGCGCATCACCGTCCACAGGGTGACGCCCTCGGAGCGCGAGTGCCCGTGCAGCCGCTCCATCGTCACGTCGCCAATGCCCCGGGACGGGACGTTGACGATGCGCATGAGGGAGATTTCGTCCAGCCGGTTCACGATGACCTTGAAGTACGCGATGACGTCCTTCACCTCGCGCCGGTCGAAGAACTCGCTGCCACCGACAACCTCGTAGGGGATGCCCTTCTCGCGCAGCATCTCCTCCACCGGGTGGGACTGGCCGTTGGTCCGGTAGAGCACCGCGATGTCGTCCTCGGGGACGCCCAGCGACACGTGCTTCTGGATTTCGTGCGCGACGAAGCGGGCCTCCTCCTCGTCATTGGGGCACGCCACGATCTTGACCTTGGGACCGCCCTTGCGGTCGGTCCACATCTGCTTGGCCTTGCGCTCGGGGTTCTTCGCGATGACGGCGTTGGCCGCGTCCAGCACCATCTGCACGGAGCGATAGTTCTGCTCCAGCCGCACTTCCTTGCTGCCCGGGAAGAAGTGGTCGAAGTGGAGGATGTTGCGCACCTCCGCGCCGCGCCACGAGTAGATGCACTGGTCGTCGTCACCCACCGCGCACACGTTGCGCGACTCGCCGGCCATCAGCTTGAGCACGTCCAGCTGGGCCAGGTTGGTGTCCTGGAACTCGTCCACCAGCAGATAGCGGAAGCGGCGCGTGTACTTGACGTAGAGGTCCGAGTGCTCGCGCAACAGGCGCGCGGGCAGCAGGAGCAAATCGTCGAAGTCCACCGAGCCCTGCGCCTTCAGCGCGAGCTGGTAGTCCGGGTACACCATGTGGGTGATGAGGTCGTAGTCATCACCGATGCCCTCCGGCTTGGGTTCCGGGGCCTTGCCGGAGTTCTTCGCCTTGGAGATGAGGTTGAGCACCTTGCGCGCGTCGAAGGAGCGGTCGTCGATGCGGTGCTCGCGCATGGCGCGGCGGATGATGGCCAGCTGGTCGCCCATGTCGGCAATGGCGAACTTCTTGGGCCACCCCAGGCGGTGGATATCCTCGCGGAGCATCTCCGCGCCAAAGGCGTGGAAGGTGCACACCAGCACTCCCTGCGCACGCGGCCCGGCCATGTGGACCAGGCGCTCCTTCATCTCCGTGGCCGCCTTGTTGGTGAAGGTGACGGCGAGGATGTTGCGAGCCAGGATGTGGTCTGGTCGCTCGTCGAGCAGGTGGACGATGCGGTGGGTGATGACGCGAGTCTTGCCGCTGCCAGCGCCCGCGAGGACCAGCAAGGGCCCCTGGAGGGTAACCACGGCCTCGCGCTGAGGAGGGTTGAGCTTCGAGAGGTCCATTGCGCGCGGGCCGGGGATACCCTTTGATTCGTCCGTGCGCGACAACTTTCTCCTCCGCCTCACCGCCGCCCTGCTCGCGCTCGCTCCCGGTGTCGGATGCATGGAGCGTGACGCCGCCATGGGCGAGGTGGAAGCCTCCGTGCCCGCCGCGAGCGCGCCCTGCGTGTACTTCAAGTCGCTGGCCCCCTTCCTCCCAGAGGAACTGGAAGGCTTCACCGTCGCGCGGACGCAGGGCTCCACCGGCAAGTACGGAGAGGTGTCCGTATCCGAGGCCGAGCGCCTGTTCACCCGAGGTGAGGGGCGAGAGGTGAAGGTGCGCATCGTGGACACCACGATGGGCGAGAAGATTGGGCAGGCCATCCGCGACGCGGCGGAGCGGGCCAAGGGCCGGGCACCCAGCGACCCGGCGGCGCCCATCCACTGGAAGGACGCGGTGGGCTTCGTGAGATACGACGCGGAGGAGTCGCTGGCGGAGGCCAATCTCCTGGTGGGGGACCGCTTCGTGGTGGCCGTCACCAGCCGAGGCTTCCCGGGGACGGTGGAGGTGCGGCGGGTGGCGCGAGGAATCGACCTGGCCGGGCTGGCCCGGCTTCAGTGAGCCCAGAAGAGAGCCCCAAAGACGGGCAAGGAGTGTCCCGGGTGGTGAAGGAGAAAGGTACGCGGCCAGACGCAGTGGATCCGCTCGCCGCGGAGAAGGCGGCGCGCGCGCTGGTGTCGGCGCTCGGCAAGCGGGAGTTCCTGGAGCAACTGCAGAAGCTCACCAAGAGCTACGCGTCGGACCCCGGCAACCCGGGCTCCTACGCGTGTGAGGGCTGTCAACGCTGCGCCAACTGCATGTTCTGCAAGGACTGCGACAGCTGCTTCCAGTGCACCCACTGCACGCGGTGCGAGCTGTGCAACAACTGCTCGCACTGCGTGGAGTGCAAGAGCTGTCACGCGTGCGCCTACTGCCTGCAGAGCGAGAACTGCACCACCAGCGCGTACCTGGTGCTCTGCCGCAACCTGCAGGACTGCAACTACTGCTTCGGCTGCGTGGGGTTGGCCAAGAAGGACTTCCACATCCTCAATGTCCCCTTCCCCCGAACCGAGTACTTCAAGATCGTGGGCAAGCTGCGCAAGGAGCTGGGGCTGTCTTGAGCAGCCCCGTCGTCCCCGTGCGCGCTGCTAGAGGGCGCGCACGTAGAGGGCCTTGAGGTACTCCGTCTCCCCCAACCCACCGAGCACCGGGTGGTCCAGGCCCGCGCCCCGGCGCTCCAGAATCTGAATCGGGCGCTTGGCGTCCGCCGCGGCGCCGAGCAGCATCTCCTCGAAGCCCGCGCGGTCCAACTTGCCGGAGCACGAGCAGGTGACGAGCAGTCCGTCCGGCTTCAGGCACCGCAGCGCGCGCAGGTTCAGCTCGTGGTAGGCGCGCAGTGCGGTCTCCAGGCCCTCGCGGCGCTTGGCGAGCCCCGGCGGGTCCAACACGATGGTGTCGAAGCGTCGGCTCTGTGAGTCGAAGCGCTTGAGCACATCGAAGGCGTTGGCGTTCTCCACGCTGACGTTCGTCCGGTTGTTGGCGCGGGCGTTGTCGCCGATGCGCGCGGCTGCCTTCTCGTCCTGCTCCACCGCGAGCACCGACTCGCTGTTGCGAGCCAGGGCCAGCGCGAACCCACCATGGTAGCTGAAGAGGTCCAGCGCCTCGCCCCGCGCCAGCTCTCCGGCGCGCAGGTGGTTGTCCACCTGGTCCAGGAAGGCGCCCGTCTTCATGTCGCCCAGCAGGTCGACTTCGAAGCGGTTGTCGCCCTCGTGGTACGTGAAGCGCGACTCACCCTCGCCGTGCAGGAAGCGCGACTCGCGAGGCAGGCCCTCGAAGTCGCGGCCGGAGGCGTCATCGCGGCACACCACGTGGGTGGCGCCGGTGAGCTCCACCAGCATCTTCGCGAGGGACTCCTTGCGGGCGTCCATGCCCTCGGAGAGCGTCTGGAGCGTCAGGCCCTTGCCGTAGCGGTCCACGAAGAGGCCGGGCAGCTGGTCCGACTCACCATGCACCAGTCGCAGGCCGTCGCGGCCGGACAGCGAGGCCCTGCGCGCGAGCGCGGCCTCCAGGCGACGACGGAAGAAAAGGTCGTTCACCGGCTGCTCGCGAGGAGGCTTGCGCGTCAGCAGCCGCAGCGCCAGCGGGGAGCGCCGCGCATAGAGGGCCTGACCGATGGGGTTGCCCTGCGAGTCCACCACCAGCACCACCGCGCCAGGGCCCGTCACGTCGGGCGGGGCGGCCAGTTCGGTGCGGTACAGCCAGGGGTTTCCGGTGCGCAGGGACTTCGCGCCCTTGGGAGTCGTACGTGCAACGGGAAGCGTTACGGGGATGGCCATTCGCGTCACTCCAGGCCGCGCGCGGCCAGTTCTTCATCGTCCTCCCCTCGCAGATGCCCGATTTCGTGCAGCAATGTCACGCGAATCTGCTCGCGCAGCTCCGCCGGCGTGCGCACGGCCCTCGCCAGGTTGCGTCGGTAGAGCACCACGGAGCGGCACGGCGTCTCCGTTCCGTCGCACGGCGCGCCCAGAGGCGGCCCCCTGAACAATCCAAGGATGGTGGGCGACAGAGGAGGCTGGTTGGCCAGCAGGTCGCTCTCGGACGGCAGCTCCTCGGCGGTGACGGGCACGCCCTCCAGGTCGCTCCGCATGTCCACGGGCAGCTCGGACACGGCGCGCGCCACGTCCACGCGGAAGGCGTCCTCGCCAGGCAGGGGCGGCGTCGGGAAGTCCTCGGGCGCCAGGCTCCGGGCCTTCTCGAAGTGCGCCTGCGCCTGCTTCCACTTGCCCTCGCGCTCCAGCAACAGGCCCAGGTGCTGGTGCGCGTGCGCGGCGCGCTCCGCGTCGGAGACGAGCGACAGGAAGGCCGTCTTCGCCTCGGAGAAGCGACACAGTTCGAAGAGGGCCAGGGCTCGCTCGTAGAGCGCTTCCCTGCTTCCCGGCTCCCGGGCCAGGACGATGGCCGCGCGCGCCAGGGCCTCTTCCGCCTGGCCCAAATCGTTGAAGGCCATGGCCGCCACCAGCGCCAGGTGGGGAATCAATTCCGGAGGCGTGCCGGGGTGGGACAGACCTCGCTCGGCGTAGAGCGTGCCCAACTCGTCCCGCTCGCGCGTGGAGGGCAGTTGCACCGCGTACAGGTGCGCCGCGCCCAACAGCGCGTCCGAGTCTCCGGGGTCGATGGCGAGCGCCCGCGCGAAGGCGAGCTGGGCCTCCGGCTCCCGGCCCAGCGCGGCCAGCGCCACGCCGCGCTCGGCATGGGCCGCAGCCAGGTCCGGCTCCAGGGCCGCCGCCTGCGCCGCGCAGGACAGCGCCTCCTCGAAATGGCCCCCGTCGTAGTACCCGCGCGCCGCATCCAAGGGAGAGCTGCCTTGCGCGCGACACACCGCGAGTGGCTGCACCGGACGCGAGGCACCTTCCACCGGAGCGGCGTTGGCCGCCGGGGCCTTCACCGCGGACACCTCCGGCGGACCGGCGTCTCCCGTGTCCGGGGCCGAGGCGTTCCGCTTACACGCGGTGAGGAGGAGGCAGAGGGCGAGCAGACCGCGCCGCGACATGGGGCGTCAGGCTACGGCATCACCTCGTGGCCGGGAAGCGGGGACGTGCATGCCCGCTCGGCGGGCGGCGCTCCTCCCGCGCCCGGGTGGACCATGCATCACCTCGTGACTGGGAAACGGGGACGTGCAGGCTCGGGCGGCGGGCGGCGCCCCTCGCGGGCACGGATGAACTGCGCATCACCTCGTGGCCAGGAAGCGGGGACGTGCAGGCTCGGTCGGCAGGCGACGCCCCTCCCGCGCTCGGGTGAACTAGGGTGGGCGCCCCATGAAAGACTTGATTCTGGCGTCCACGTCCAGCGCCCGCCGTGCGTTGATGGATGGCCTGGGCCTGCCCTATCGCACCTCGTCCCCCGGCGTGGACGAGACGGTGGCTCCCCACCTGTCCGCCAAGGAAGCCGTGCGAGAGCTGGCGGCCCGTAAGGCCCGTGCGGTCCACGCGCGCCACCCGGACGCCTGGGTACTGGGCGCCGACCAGCTCGTCGAAGTCGCTGGCGAGGCACTCACCAAGCCCGAGGACCGCGACGCCGCGCGCACACAGCTCGGCAAGCTATTGGGCCACACCCACGACATCCACACCGGCGTCTGCCTCGTCGGCCCCGACGGACACCTCGAGGAAGCCGTGGAGACGGCCCGCCTCACCTTCCACGCGGTGACGCCCGACGAGTTGGAGCGCTACCTGGACTTGAACGAGTGGGAGGGCTGCTGCGGCAGCTACCGCGTGGAAGGCGCGGGACAGGCACTGCTGGCGCGCCTGGAGGGAGACCGCTCCAACGTGCAGGGACTGCCCATGGTGACGGTGGTGCGACTGCTGCGGCGGGCCGGCTTCTCGTTCTTCGAGCGCCGGTAGCGCAGCGCCTCCGTCAGCCCGCGGTGGACAGCTCCGCGAGAATCTCCTGGTACGCGGCGCGGGCCTTGTCTGACTGGTCCGCCTTGAAGCTGGCCGCCGCCACCACCGGGTGCCCGCCGCCACCGAACCGGCCCGCAATCGCGGACAGGTCGTGCTTGCGCAGCTCCGGCTTCCACGGGTTCGAGCCGATGGACACCTTGGCGCGCGCCGCGCCCTTGCCCACCCACAGCGTGTAGCGCGCGTCCGGATAGAGCGCGTACGCGATGAACTTGTTGAGACTGTCCACGCCCTCGTCCACCAGGTCGAAGAAGACGACGCCGCGCTCGTAGCGGGCCTTCGCTCGCACCAGCTCGATGTGGCCCTGGTGACGCGAGAGCAGCGGGGCCAGCGGCGTGGCGATGAGCGGCGAGGCGGCGAGCTCCGCGAGCGACTCCGACTGCATGCGCCGGATGACCTCGGGGATGAGCGCCGGGTCCTTGTTCGCCTCCAGCACCGTCATGATGCGCAGCGCGGGCTCCTCCAACGCCACCGCCATCCGCGGCGAAGGGAACTGCGCGCCGTCGATGATTTCCGCCCAGTGGATGAGGTCCGAGAGCGACGAAGCGTCCCAGCCGAAGCGCTCGTGCGCCACGTCCGCCAGGTACTTCGTGCAGCTCTTGCGGTGTCCGTCGTGGAACTTGCGCCCGCTGGTGTCCGCGCGGAAGTGCGCCTCGTCCCCCGGCTGCTGGAAGGCGGAGGCATGGTGGTCGAACCACCACGTCAGCCGCGCGTCCTGGCTGTAGCGGAAGTCGACGATGACGTTCTCCTCGCCGGTGAACACCGCCGGGTCGATGCCCTCCGCGCCCGGCTTGTGATTCAGCCCCTGGTAGCCAAAGGCCGCGTCCGCGCGGACTCGCTCCCGGTAGAAGCGGGAGAACACCGCGGCGCTCGCGGCACCGTCGAAGCAGTTGTCGTGGAAGAGGACCTGAACGTTCATGGCGGGCCGCCCTTTACTGCAACGCGAGGCCCTCGCCCACCGCCGCGAAGGCCGCGGCCCCCTGCGCCTCGCCCGTCTGTGCATCACCCGACCCGGCGGCGACCACGGCGAGCCCCACCAGTCGACCATCCGCCAGGAGCCCGCAACCCAACGTGCCTCGCGCTCCCGCCGACGTGTTCAGCGCGTAGAGCTGCGTGCGTCCGCCCAGCGCCGTCGGAGCAGGCCGCGTCAACGGCGCGTCCGATGCGCCTCCCAGCGAGCGCAGCAGGCCCTGACACCCCGTCGCCAGTGACACGCCCGGCGTGCGCTCCACCCACAGCAGGCCATAGCGCCCTCGCGCCGCGTCGCCGAAACCGACGCCACTGCCGTGCAGCGTCGCCGTGGGCAGCCGCAGGTGCGTGGAGAGCTGCTCGCGCGTCAGCCGCTCCCAGCCCACGGGCAGCTCCAGCCGGTACCCCAGCTCACTGCCCACCAGGAGCTGCCGGACACCCCCTCCGCCACCGGGCGTCACGGTCCCCGGCATCGCGAGCAGCGCCGCCGATACCAGCGTCACCGCGAGCCCCAGGCCCAGACCCGCGTACCGCCGCGCCACACCCGGCTCGCCCACCACCAGCGTCAGCGCCACCACGCCCAACACGAAGTAGGCCACGTGCACTGGAGCCGTCGGCGCCGCGCGCGCGAGCCACGCCGTGGCCAGCAGTTGCACCACCAGCCCCGTCTGCGCGAGCCCCTTCGCGGGGCCCCGGTTGAGCATCAGCACCAGCGCGAGCACCAGGTCCAGCGCCACCAGCCCGTACGTCCACGACGGGTCCTGGAGTGAGCCCACCACTCCGCCCGCGCGCAGGAACCAAGCCGCCGCGCTCGCGCCCAGCACGCCCGCCACGGGGCCCGGATGCGCGGACACCGCGCTCGTCACCAGGTCGCCACCGAACACCGTGGCGTCGTCGTCCACCGCGTCCCCCAGCCTGGCCAGCGGCGTGCGACCGGCCTTCTTGTACGACTGCAGATGGTCGAAGGGCTCGCCGCAGGAAGGACAGGCAGTGGCACCCCGGGGGATGGGGCTATGACCGCAGCTCGGGCAGAGGGTCTGAGGCATGGGCCGGCGTATACCGCACTGAACACTCCTCCCACGAGAGCGCGACTCGCGTGTCAGTCCCTACCCCGCACTGCCAATTTTTCGACCAAAAGGGCGGGGCCTCAATGACACCTGAGTCATTCAAGACTGAGCACACTCGCAGTCCTTGCGGCTTCTGGCCGACTCTCAACTCTTGAACGAAACGTCGAGATTCCAGGGCTGGCTGAACGAAAAATCTCGACAGAACGAGGAATCGGTTCCCAACCCCGACGTTTACCGTGGGGTGGTGAACCTGGAACCCTGCTTCATCACAGGGAAAACCCGTAGTGCGTGTTACCTGCCAGGTGACCTGCCGACTGGCACCTCGTCTGCATATGTCAGACCCCAGGTGTACTCACCCGCGCTGAACCGCGTGGTGGGAGGAGCACATGGCCAAGAGGACGACACGCAAGAGCGTCACGGTCCGCAGGCAGGGTCGCCGGGTGATGCCGGCGCTCCGGCGGACGGCTCAGCGGGCCCGGGTGGCCGCTGAGAAGGCCCAGCTCACCTTGGGGGAAGTCATCGCCGCGGCCTTCGACACGGCCGGTGGTGAGCTCGGTGAAGCGCTGGAAGTGATGACCTCGCCCCAGATGGCGCGCGCGCTGGGGCGCCGCATCGTCGTCGTGGGCTGAAGCACGACGGCCACCAGGCTCGCCCGGGCCGCGCCCTCGACTCGGGGACGTGGCCGGGAGCCCTGGGCGTCAGTCCGCCGCCAGCAGCTCGCTGGTGTAGTGCTGCTGCGTGGGCTCGCCCGCGAGTGCACGCGAGAAGTCCTCGGCGTTGTTCGGGTGCACCAGGAAGGTGCCCGCCCGCGTCTCCAGGCGCACAGGCTCCGCGTCCGGGTGCGGGTCAGCGGCCACGGTGCCACCGCCGCCACCGTCCAGCCGCGCGGTCCGCACGGAAGCGCAGCCGGCGGACAGCAGGACACCGAGCATCACGAGGCCAGTCTTCATCCGAGTCCCCCAGGGCACGGCCCCACGGATGGCGGGCCATGGGCCCCTGCCTGTTCCGGTGACACTCCGAGCCGCAAGGCCCGACGCGTCGCGCGCGGAGGACGGAGGGCCCGCACTCCGGACACCTCACCGGGACGCGGGCCGAGCCCCTTGAGAGCATGGACTACTGGGGCTGCCATCGTGGCCGAACAAGGCCCGGCACGTCGCGCGCGGAGGACGGAAGGCCCGCGCTCCGGACACCTCACCGGGACGCGGGCAGAGCCCGTCGAGAGCCTGGACTACCGGGGCTGCCAGCTCGGCCGAGCAAGACCCGACGCTCCGCGCGCGGAGGACGGAAGGCCCGCGCTCCGGACACTTCACCGGAACGCGGGCCGAGCACCGTGAGGAACTGGACTACCGGGGCTGCCAGCGCGGCCGGTGGTCGTCGCTGTCACTCGTCTGGAGGGTGTAGCCCGCCCTCGGATGGACGATGGCCGCGTTCACCGGAGCGCCGGTGGCCGGGTCGATCTGCTGGACGTTGAGCTGGCCCATCTTGATGAAGGCGACGAAGCGGCCGTCCGGAGAGAACGACGGGAGCGTGCCGTCATCCGCGAGCCGCACCTCGGTGGTGCTGGCGGTGCCATCCGCCGGGTTGATGGCGCGCAGGAAGATGACGTTGCCCGGGCGCGTCTCGCACGGCGACGGGGCTCCGCCGCACAGCACCGCATCTCCCGTGGTGGGCTTGAAGTAGTACGCGCGCACGTACGCGGACCAGGTCCCGTCCGGGGACCAGATGGGGCTGGCGATGAACGTGTTGATGGCGCCGTCCGTGGCCGCCTCCGAGGAGACGTCCGCGACGAGCTGGGGCTGGGCTCCCCCCGTCACGTTGACCGAGTACAGCCGGAACAGCGGCACGGGGGTGGGGTCCCCGGAGAAGACCACCGTCTCGTTGTTCGGGTTGGCGAGGTACAGGAGCTGGGCGTTGGCGCGGTTGTAGTGCGCCTGCTCCGCGGTGGTCCCCGCGCTCGTCAGCGGCGTCGGCGCGGCGCCGAGCGTGGAGGTCAACAATCCCTCCCCCATGATGTTGTAGACGAAGGTCGTGCCGTCGGCGGCCCAGTCGGGGAACGCGCCTGTCGTCGTGGCCTGCGTCACCACGCCACCGGCCGCATCCGTGGTCACCACGGAGATGCCGGAGCGGCTGCTGCCGTTCTGGCGCACCCAGGCGATGTAGCTGCTCGGCTCCCACTCCATGGAGCGGAAGCTCTCCGTATTGCCCGAGCCACCATCGGCGAGGACCTGAGCCTGCCCCGCGACGAGCGGGAGGTCGCGCACCGTCAGGTTGCCCGCGACCTTCTCCGCGGAGGTGTCCACTGCGCCCTGCGCGAAGGAGACACGCGTGCCGCCCGGCCCCCAGCGCGGGTAGCGGCTGTCGCTGTCCCCTTCCGACAGCACCGTCACGCCCGGCGTGTCGTAGCGCATGGACAGCGCCTTGGAGACGCCCGCGTCGTCACGTCCCGTCACCGCGATCTGCTGCGCCTGGCACGTCAGCGGAGTGCCTTCACAGCGCAGGCCCGCGATGCAGTCCCCCGAGGCCGCGCAGCTCTCACCCTTGCCCGCCGTGCCCTGACCTCCACCGTCCACCGGCCCCGCATCCAACTCGCCCGCGTCGGGCACGCCCGCATCCGGAACACCCGCATCCACCTCCGGCACGCCCGCATCCGGCTCTCCCGCGTCCGGGTCCGGATCGACGACGGCGATGGGACGCTGCTCACACTTGTTGTCGCCGGTACAAACCCACTCCTGCCCCTCGGCGGGTTGGCCCTTGTCCGTGCGGCAGTCGAACTGGTCGACGCACTCGTCGGAACAGCCCGACGAGAGTACCCACAGCGCGCAACACAGCGCACCGACAACTCGCTTGTTCATATTGAATGCCCCTCCAAAAGAATGGAGGGGTATAGCCTCGGGTGGATGACGGCGATGGGCCCCCAGGGTGGGTTGCTCGAGCGTGTTCCTGAATGAACGGCGATTGCCCACGGCGTGATGAATGATCGACACCCACTGCCATCTCGACGCGACTCGATTCGATGAGGACCGGACCCTCGTGCTGGAGCGAGCCTGGTCCGCGGGCCTTCAGGGAATCCTCATCCCCGGCATCGGCACGCACGACTGGGAGCCCCTGTTGGAGTTGTCCCGACAGGAGGCTCGCATCCAGGTGGGCCTGGGCATCCATCCCCAGCTCCTGCCGGAGATGACTCCAGCGGAGGACGACGCGGCGCTGGAGCTGCTCGACGCGCTCTTGGCGAAGGGCGGCGCGGTGGCAGTGGGCGAGTGTGGACTCGACGGTCCATCCCTCCCCGGCGCGCCGCTGGAGCGGCAGGTGTCGGTGCTCCGGCGCCACCTGGCGCTCGCGCGCAAGTACCAGCTTCCGGTGTTGATGCATTGTCACCGGCTCCATCCGGCGCTCATGGACCTGCTCAAGCAGGAGGAGATGCCGGAGGCGGGCGTGCTCATGCACAGCTACAGCGGCGGCGTGGAGCTGGCGAAGTTCTATCTCCAGAAGGGCTGCCACTTCTCCTTCGCCGGGCCCGTGACGTGGGCGGAGGCGCGCAAGCCGCTGGACGCGCTGCGCGCCATTCCGCTGGACCGGCTGATGGCGGAGACGGACGCGCCGGACCAGGCACCCACACCCCACCGGGGAGGCCGCTCCGAGCCGTCCTACCTGCCCCACATCCTGGAGGGGATGGCACGCGTGCGGGGGGAGCCCCTGGACGAGGTCGCCCAGCGGACGACCGAGAATGCCCGCCGCCTGTTCCGGGAAGGTTTTCCCCCCGCTTCGCGGTAGGCGAGCGGTCGCGTTATAGAGGACTCCCATGAACCCGCAGCC
>NZ_JABXEM010000312.1:0-12385 GCF_013372595.1 Myxococcus sp. AM011 | reverse complement strand
GTTCCAGGGGGTGCGGCGGGGGCCACCAAAGGCCGCTTCTTCCTTCTCGAACTTCATGGGTCGGGCACTGTACAGGCGTGTACCCGGCCGGACAACGCGAACGCGGCCAGCGCGCGTGGAACGGCGCTCGGCTAGGGTGCGCCGCCCGTGGCCCTCGCCATCTTCCTGTTCACGTACGTCTTCATCGCCGGCGCCCGGCTCCCCTTCATCAAGCTGGACCGTCCTGGCGGCGCGCTGCTGGGCGCCGTGCTGATGGTGGTGCTCGGCGTCGTCACTCCCGCCGAGGTCTTCAACCACAGCGAGGACCCGTCCAAGCACGCCATCGACGCGGACACCATCGTCCTCTTGCTGGGGATGATGCTGCTGGCGGCCTATCTCTCGCAGGCGGCCTTCTTCCGCACGGCGGGGGCCTGGGCGGTGCGGCGAGCGCGCACGCCCCGACTGCTGCTGGTGGCGGTGACGTTCATCTCCGGGTTGCTGTCCGCGTTCCTCGTCAACGACACCGTGTGCTTGATGCTCACGCCCCTCGTCCTCGCCACGGTGGAGGACGCGCGCCTGCCGCCCGTGCCGTACCTGCTCGCCGTCTGCATGGGCAGCAACAGCGGCTCGGTGGCCACCTTCACCGGCAACCCGCAGAACATGCTCATCCAGGGCGCTTCGGGAATCTCCTACGCGAGCTTCGCCGCGTACATGGCCCTGCCCGCGCTGCTGTCCACGGCCATCGTCGCGGGCGCGCTCGTGTACATCTTCCGCAAGGAGCTGACGTCCACGCGCTTCGAGCCCCGTCCCCCTCCCCCGCCCGTGGACCGGGTGCTGCTCACGCTGACCCTCGTCGTGATGACGGGCGTCGTCGTGGCCTTCTTCGCGGGCCTGCCCATGAGCTGGAGCGCGCTCGCGGGCGCCGCGCTGGTCATGGCGCTGTCCCGACGGGAGCCTCGCGAGGCGCTGGAGCGCGTGGACTGGGTGTTGCTGCTGTTCTTCTCCAGCCTCTTCGTCGTCGTCTACGGCGTGAACAAGCACGGCTGGGCGGAGGACATCCGCCTGCTGTTCGCGCCGCTGATGACGGGGCCGGCGTGGCGCGAGACGCTGGGCTTCGCGGGGCTGACGCTGGTGGCGTCCAACATCTTCAGCAACGTGCCCTTCGTCATGCTCGCGCGCTCGTGGGTGCCCGCGCTCCAGAACGTGGAGCTGGGCTGGCACGTGCTGGCGCTGGGCTCCACGCTGGCGGGCAACCTCACGCTGGTGGGCAGCGTCGCCAACCTCATCGTCTTCGAGGCGGCGCGCGGGAAGGTGGACATGAGCTTCCTGCGCTACCTGCGCGTGGGCCTGCCCGTCACCCTCGTCAGCTTCGTGGTGGGGCTCGCGGTGCTCCTCGCGGAGCACGCCCTCTTCTAGCGCCCGGCCCGGAGTCCTTCGACGTCAGGACGGGTCCGGGTCCGGCAGCTCGCCCGGGGCCAGCTCCGACTCGGGCGTCTTCGGGGGCTCCACCACCGTCGGCACGACAGTGTCCGGCGAGGAGGTGATGGGGTGGGCCGGAAGCGAGGGCCCCCCGCGCCTGTCCCTCGGCGTGAGGTCCTTCACGAAGTCGAGCGCCACCTGGTCCAGCATGGTCGTCATGGCCTGACGGAAGAGGTCGGGGTCCTTGCCCACCTTGAACGGGTCCAGGTGCGCGGCGTCGGTCTCCGCCTGGTTGATCTCGAATGGATGCCGCCAGACCTCCGAGCGCCCATCCAGCGTGAACATCCGCCCATACCCGCGCAGGAAGGCGCCCGCGTGGCCCTTCTTGCTGCGCATGCCGAACTCCTGCACGACGAACTCGACGACGGTGTCCGCGCCCAGCGGCATCACCAGGTCGTAGTCCGGAGCATTCGCGGGGACCTCCTCCACGAGGAAGCTCTCCAGCACGGAGGCCACGCGCGCCGGGTCCACCGTCGCCGTCCACGGCGCCTCGCGGGGAAGCTGCGTCAGCGTGTTGACGCGCAGCCGCTCCGAGACTTCGAAGCGCGTCACCGCCTGCTGGAGCTTCACCGTGAGCCGCCGGTCCGCTTCCACGGGCTCGAGCTTCTTGAGCTTGTCTCCGTAGGCCTCGTCTTCGCGGAATACGAAGCTGCGAGGGCCGGCGCCATCTTCGATGCGGGAGATGAAGGCGGGGCGGCGCACGCGGTCCAGGTCCGCGCCGGCCAGCCGTTGCGACGCACAGCCGGCGCAGAGCGCCAGCGTGAGAAACGGGAGGAGGCTTCGCGTCATGTCCTGACATTTACCCCATTGCGGGGGGGCTCGCCCCTTCCCCACCGGCGGGCTGGCTCCCAGGGGACCGGTCGACCCGGCCGCTGGTATGCTGGGGGGCGTGAATCCTTCTTCCGTGCCACCCCCTTCTTCGCCCCCCGGCCGCAAGCGCCGACTCGGGGAAATCCTCATGGATGCCGGTCTCCTGACGGAGACCCAGTTGCGCTCCGCGCTCGCCGAGCAGCGCAAGTGGGGCGGCCGGCTGGGCCTGACGCTGGTGCAGATGCGCTTCGTGGATGAGAGCTCCATGGTCCACGCGCTGTCTCGCCAGCTCTCCATTCCGACGGTGGAGTTGGATGGAATCACTCCCTCGGCCGTGGCGCTCCAGGCGCTGCGCCCGGACATCGCCGAGCGCTACACCGTCTTCCCCACCGCGGCGGACCCGGCCAACAAGCTGTTGACCGTGGCCACGGCGGACCCCACCAATGTGGAGTCGCTCCAGGAGTTGGCCTTCCACACGGGCCAGCGCATCCAGGTGGTGGTGGCCGCCGCGTCGTCCATCGAGCGCGCCATCCGTCGCCACTACCATGGCGAATTCACGTCCACGACGGCCTCGCCGCTGTCGTTCAACATCGACGAGCAGACCTTCGAGCTGGCTCCGCCCTCCGAGCCACAGGAGACGACAGCGCCCTCGCGCCCGTCGGTCAGCCAGACTCCCGCGCCCGTGAGGGAGAGCGAGCTGGCGCAGCGCGTGGACATCCTCACGCAGCAGGTCTCCGACCTGGAGCGCATGGTGGCGCAGCAGGCGCGCTCGCTGCGAGCCATGCTGGAGCTTTTGGAGACGCGGGGACTGGTCACCCGCGACGACTACCTGGCGAAGGTGCGCTGAAGCCCGCGCACCTCAGACCAGGATGAGCTCCTCTTCGCCGTCCAGCGAGCTCAAGGTGCCGGAGAGATGACTGCCGAGCACCTGCTCCGTGCGGCGAAGGCGCTCGTCGCTCAGCTCGGAGATGAGCACGAGGATCTGCGGGTGGCTGGAGATGAGCGCGTCGAAGTCCTCGCGCGGCAGCCGCAGCAGCGTGGTGTGGCGCGCGGCCGTCACCGTCGCGGTGGCCGGCGTCTTCTGGAGGAGGGAGATTTCACCGAACAGGTCCCCCTCTTTCAGCCGCGTCAGCAGGTGCCCATCCTTGTGCACCTCGACCTCGCCCGAGAGCAGGACGTAGAGGCCGTCGGTCTGGTCGCCATCCCGGATGATGACCTCACCGCGCTCGATGTCACGGGCGCGGAAGCGCTCCACCAGCGTGCGCCGGTCCTTCCGGTTGAAGGGGCGGAACAGCGCCGAGGTGTTCATCACGTTGGTGAGCAGGCGCTGCCGCACGAACTTCTTCAGGGCCGCCGCCACCTGGGGGTGGCTCCGCGAGAGCGAGGTGAGCACGGTGGCGGAGATTTCGAGCAGCTGCGTGTCCTCGGTGCCGGCCTCGACGGACGCGGTGCGCGGGGCTCCGGACAGGATGGCCATCTCGCCGAAGAACGCCCCGCCCTCCAGCGTGGCCAGGTCGACGCGGCGGCCAGACTCGGTCCGGAAGACGCGCGCCTGTCCTTCGCAGATGACGTAGAAGGCGTCGCCGTGGCTGCCCTGGTCGATGATGCGCTCTCCGAGGGTGAAGCGGCGCAAGGGGCAGCGCTCGAACAGCTCGATGAAGGCGTCGCGAGGCAGGTCCGAGAACAGCGGGATGCTGGGAAGCGCGTCCAGCGAGGGCACGTCGGTGACGACTTCCTCGGTGAGACTGAAGACCTCTTCCTCGTCTCCTCCCGCGATGACCTCGGCGCGCTGGTTCAGCCCTGACTGGGCCGCCAGTTCGACGGCATGGAGCAGGGAGTCTGCTTCCATTTCCAGCTCGGTGAAGGACGACGGGCTCGGCGGCACCGCGCGCAGCGAGGCACCGAGCTCCCGCGACACTTCCCGGAAGGGCACGGCCGTGGCGCCCGCGTGAGGGGTGGCTTCCGCGCGGCGTGGGCGCAAGCCCGGGGGCGCGGAGGGCGGGTCGATGACCATCGGCGTCCGAGGCGTCTCGGCCGAGCCCTGCTCTCCGATGGGTGAAGACAGCGCCTTCCACTTGCCGCTCGGAGAGCGCGGGGTCAACGCGTCCACGTCCGAGGCGGCGGGCGTCTCCGGCACGGGAGGACGAACCCGCTGCGTGGCCCCCCGTGGCGCGAGTCCCGGCGGCAACGAGGTGCCATTGCCTTCACGCGCGCTGATGACGGTGGTCCCCGTGGGAACGGGGCTGCCACTCGCGACGGGAAGCGACTCGAGCGCACCGAGCGAGGGAGTGGCGGGAGCCGCGGCCGTACCGGGTGCATCGGCACGCGTGACAGGAGTCCCAACGAGACCTGTGCTGACACTCGCTGACGTGCCGGGTGCACCCGCACTCGTGACGAGAGTCCCGGCAGGACCCGTGCCGACACTCGCGGTCGAGCCTTGCATCCCCGCACTCGTGACGGGAG
Organism: Myxococcus sp. AM011; assembly: GCF_013372595.1. Lineage (NCBI taxonomy): Bacteria > Pseudomonadati > Myxococcota > Myxococcia > Myxococcales > Myxococcaceae > Myxococcus > Myxococcus sp. AM011. The sequence continues at coordinate 7,654 of NZ_JABXEM010000312.1, read as the reverse complement.
CGCTGGCGGGAGCCGCCGCGACACTCGTGGACGGTGACGACTCCGACTCGCCCAGCGCGATATCGAAGCCCTCGTGCTCCTCGGCCGACGAGGTGGAGGTCTCGGCGTCCGAGAGCCCCATGCTCACGGAGTGGACGACCTCTTCCGATGTCTCGACGGAGCCCGGAGAAGGTGCGTCGTCCACGGACAGCGCCAGCTCCGCGGGGAGCTCGGCGGAGAGGTTGATGGTGCCCTCCCCCGCCGACAGCGCCGTCGGGGTATCGGCACGCCCTGGCACGGGCCCGGCGGCTACGGGAGCGGGGCGCTCGGGGGGCGGCGGCGCGGAGAGCGCGCTCGTCATCGGCCCGCGAGCCCGTGCACCCGCCGGCGTCCCCCGACGTGCGTACAGGTTCGCCAGCATCTGCTGGACGCCCTGGTGGCTGGGGTCCAGCTCCAGGATGAGCTTGCTCGCGGCGATGGCGCGCGGGAGGAAGCCCTCCTTCGCGAAGCCCTCGGCGGCGGAATGGTACGCGGCGATGGCGCGCTCGCGCTCACCCGCCTTGGCCCAGGCATCCCCCGTGCGCAGCCGCGACTGGTGGTCCTTCGGGTCCAGCTTGCAGAAGTCCTCGTACAGCTCCGCGGCTTTGGAGAAGCGGCCCTTGGTGAAGGCTTCAGCGGCCCTGTCCTTGAGCTTGCGCGCCTCCATCACCTGGCTCCCTCGGCGGCGGTGCCACCCTTCGCCAGTGCCGCTCCCGCCGCGTCCCGCACGGTGCGGAAGTAGTCGCTCTTGAGCGCATCCAGCGACTCGCCCTGGTTCGTCGCCCCCATGCGCTTGAGCGCCGTGGCCGCCGCCGCGCGAATCTCCGGCAGGTCGTGGAACAAGTCTCGCGACACCACCTCCGCCGCCTGCGCATCACCGAGCGTCCCGAGCGCCAGCAGCACATCCCTGCGCGCGACGCTGTTCGTCTCGTCCAGGGCCTTGATGAGCGTGGGCACTGCCTCCTTCGACTGGATGCGCCCGAGCAGCCCCGCCGCGAGCGCGGCCTCCGGGCCCCCTTCCGTCACCACCGTCTGGAGGACCGCGGACGCCGAAGCGGGCGCACCCGAGCCCCGCGTCAGCGCATCCAGCACCAGCAGCTTCTCTCCGCCCATCTTCGGGAGCAGCTCCACCAGCGCGGCCTGTCCTTCGGGCCCCGACTCGGCGAGGGCCTGCGCCAGCGCCTTCTGGAGATCTCTCTCGGGCTCCAACATCCCCTCACGCGCGATGGCCACTCCCTCGGCGCCCAGGTGCGTCAGGCCCACCAGCGCGGCGGTGCGAAGGGGGATGCTCGAGTCCTGGCTGAACCCCTTGAGCAGCTCCAGCGCGCCCGGCGCCCGAAGCGTTCCCAAGGAGCGCAGCAGCGTCGCGAGCGGCACCAGACGCTCCGGCTCCACATCATCGAACAGCTCCGTGGGCACGCGAGGCTTGACCACCGGACGGCCCGACGCGCGAGCCCGCTGCGCGTTGAGCGCCTTCACGCGCTCGAAGAGCGAAGCGTGGCGAGCCACCCGCTCGTCCCCCGCCTGCCCATGCACATGAGGAGAAGTGGACGGCGCCGACGGGTCGAACTCCGCCGAGTAGTTCTCCGGCAGCTTCTGGCTGACCCAGTCGGTGCGCAGCGCCTCCAGCCCCTTGGCCTCCTGCTCGTAGAGCTTCTGGAGCTGCGGCACCACGGACGCATCGCCCACGACGGTGACGGCCTCCACCGCGAGCAGGCGCAGCGTGGCGTCGTTCTGGTTGAGCCACGGCGTCACCTTCGGCAGCAGCGGCAGCGCCGTGGGGCCCAATCCGAGGACGGCCTGGAGGCCGCTCGCGGCGGTGGCGGGACGCGACAGGCGCTCGCCAATGGGGTCCAGCGGACAGCCACCGCGTGAGCGCATCGCCTGACCCGCGGCGAGCGCCTCGGCCGGCGCGCCATCGAGGGTGACGGCGCACAGCGCGGTGTCCGTCTCCGGGGTGCGTGGGAAGGACAGGATGGCGTCCATGGCCATGGGGCTCACGGCGCTCTTCTCCACCGCCACGGCCTGCAGACGAGGCGCGGCGGCGGGGTCCTGCAACTTCATCAGCGCGATGATCGCGGACTCGCGCAGCTCGGGGAAGCTCTCGTCCAGCAGCAGGGCGATGGCGCCCACCGCGCGCTTGTCACCGGCATCACCCAGGCCCCGCACCGCCGCGGCGGCGAGGATGACCTGACTGTCGCGGACCAGGGGCAACAGGCGATTGACGGCCTCGGGACGACCGCTCTTGCCAAGCTCCTCGGCGGCGCCCACCCGCTCGGGCAGGGCTCCCTCGGTGAGGGTGAGCAGGTTGCGATCCCACTGCCCCTTTGCCTCGGCGGCGACGACTTCCGCCATGGCGCCCGGGACGTTGGCGTTCTTCAGGGCCTGGACGATGACCTGACGGGTGGCGCGGCCTCGTCGCCCGTATTGGAGCGTGAGGTAGGCCTTGGCCTTGTCGTTCTTGACCTTGGAGAGCGCCATCGCGGCGCGGCCCTGGACCTCCTCGTCGGAGTCCTCCAGGAGCTCGCCGAGCAGGTCCACCACGCGAGGGTCCTGACTCTCCCCCAGCGCGACGGCGGCCTCGGCGCGGACGATGGCGGCCAGGTCCTTGGCCGCTCGAGTGAAGAGGACGAGGTCGTCCGGATTGCCTTGCCCGGCGAGCTTCTTCACCGCCAGGGCGCGGACCTCCGGGCGAGGACTCTGGAGATCCGCGAGGAGCTGGTCCCGGCTGCCATTGCAGCCGAGGACCAGGACCAGCATGAGGAGGAAGGGGCGCGTGCCGGTTCGCATCGGTCTCCGGTAAGGCGAACGGTGGAAAAGTCGCAGGGGGTTATATCAACGACCCCCCTGCCGCCCAATCCGCTGTGGTGTGTGTCAGTAAGGCCTACGAGGACCCTTGGAAGGCGAGCCCGCCCGGCCCTTGAAACCCTCGGACTTGCGGGCGCCTTCGGGGGCGAGGCCCCGGGAGCCGCCACGGACGACCCGCTCACGGGGGGCACCCTTGGCGTCGTAGGGCTTCCAGGCGCGCTCTTCCGACCGGCCGCCCGCTCCCCGAGGACCCTTGCCGCCCGGCTTCGCGCCGAAGCCACCGCTGCGACCCCGAGGCGCGCCGCCTTCCGAATCGCGAGGCTTGCGGTCGAAGCGACCCCGCGGGGCGCCCTTGTCTCCCCCGCTCCACTCGCGGCGAGCAGGACGACCCTCACCGCCCGAGGCGGGACGGCCCGCGCCACGCGAGGCTCCCGCGCCGAAGCGAGGACGGCCTTCACCGGCGCCCGCGCCACGCGAAGCACCCGCGCCGAAGCGAGGACGGCCTTCACCGGCACCCGCGCCACGAGACGCGCCACCGAAACGAGGACGACCCTCGCCGGCACCCGCGCCACGTGAGGCGGCGCCACCGAAGCGAGGCTTGCCCTCACCGGCACCCGCGCCACGTGAGGCGGCGCCACCGAAACGAGGACGACCCTCACCAGCGGACTCACCACGGCCCGCGCCGCGCGAGGCAGCGCCACCGAAGCGAGGACGGCTCTCGCCGTCGGCATCGCCGCGCGCCGGACGAGCCGCTCCGCGAGCCGCACCAGCGCCGAAGCGAGGACGGCTCTCGCCGTCGGCATCACCGCGCGCCGGACGAGCCGCTCCGCGAGCCGCACCAGCACCGAAGCGAGGACGGCTCTCACCGTCGGCATCACCACGGGCCGGACGAGCCGCTCCGCGAGCCGCACCAGCGCCGAAGCGAGGACGGCTCTCACCGTCGGCATCACCACGACCCGCACCGCCGAAGCGAGGCTTGCCCTCGCCACCGAAACGCGGCTTCGAGTCACCGCCGAAGCGAGGCTTGCTCTCGCCACCGAAGCGCGGCTTCGAATCACCGAAGCGAGGCTTGCCCTCACCGCCGAAACGCGGCTTCGAATCACCGCCGAAGCGAGGCTTTCCCTCGCCACCGAAGCGCGGCTTCGAATCACCGAAGCGAGGCTTGCCCTCGCCACCGAAACGCGGCTTCGAATCACCGAAACGAGGCTTGCCCTCGCCACCAAACCGGGGCTTCGAGTCGCCACCGAAACGCGGCTTCGAATCACCGCCCGCGTCACGGCGCGCGGCTCCACGAGGCGACGCCCCTTCCGCGCTCCATTCCTTGCGAGCCGGCCGGCCTTCACCATCGCCAGCGCTCCGACGAGGACGCGGGCTGTCCTCACCACCCGCGCTCCACTCCTTGCGTGCGGGACGACCCGCGCCGCCCTCGGCCGAACGACCGAAGCGCGAAGCGCCCCCAGCCGCCGGTGCCCGACGCGGCGGACCGCGACCCGCGTCACCCTCGGCGCGAGGCCCACGCGAGCGCGGCGAATCCGCGCCACCAGCGCCCCACTCCTTGCGAGCCGGCCGACCCGCGCCACGCGCCGGGCGATCCTCGTCGCCACCCGTGCGTCGCGCGCCACGGCCCTCGGCGGCGGCCCCACGCCCGAAGCGAGCGAGCTTGGCGCCACCATCCACGACGGGCTTCCACGCGCTCCCCGCCGAGCCTCCAGCTCCACGCGCCGGAGCCTTGCGAGCCGCACGCTCACCCGCCGCCTTCCGAGGCGCCGGAGCATCATCATCCATGGACAGCTCGTCCTCGTCCGCCTCGTTGAAGCCCGGCGCCGCACGCCCATGGCGCCGAGGCGGCAGCCGCAGCTCCGCCGTCGGAGGCGCGACACGGCCCTCTGCCACGTCGTTCAGCAGCTCGACCTCAATCTTCTTCAGCGGACGCAGCTCTCCCGGCCGCAAGCCTTCCACGCCAATGCCCGCGTACGCCGGACGGAACAGGCGCACCACCGGGTGCCCCACCGCGGCGCACAGCCGCTTGATGAGGTGCGGACGGCCCTCCGCCACGACAATCTTCAACCACGTGTTCTTCTCGGCGGACTCGAACACGCCCACCGACACCGGCGTGGCCATGCCGTCTTCCAGCCGCACGCCACCGCGCAGCTTGTCGAGCGTCAGGATGTCCGGCTCGCCCTTCACCTTCGCCAGATACGTGCGAGGCACCTGGAAGCTCGGGTGCGTCAGCTTGTGCGCCAGCGCGCCATCGTCCGTGAAGAGCAGCGCTCCCTCGGCGTCGTAGTCCAGGCGGCCCACCGGGAACAGGCGCTTGCCCGTCTCCTCCAGATAGTTGGCCACCGTCGGCCGACCCTGAGGATCCGACAGGGTCGTCACCACACCCACGGGCTTGTAGAGCAGGAAGTAAGAGGATTCATCAGGGGGAGTGACGAGCTTTCCGTCCACCGAGACCAGGTCCGTGCCCGGCTCCACTCGGCTCCCCAGCTCCGTCACCGTCGTGTTGTTCACGGCCACTCGGCCCGCGGTGATCAGCTCTTCTGCGTGCCGGCGCGAAGCAACTCCCGCGCGGGCCAGGTACTTCTGTAGTCGTTCTGCCGACATTACTTCCCCTTCTTCCATTGCTGCCCGTCACTCGGGCTTCGGCCCCTCGGCGCCCGTCTCGGGCTTCGGGGGCGTGTCCAGGACGCTGGAGCTGGCCTTCTGTGTCCGCTCAGCCGCCTCGATGGCGTGTTCCAGGTCCTCAAGCGCCGCCTCGCTGGCCGCCGCGTTCTTCTCCATCCGCTTCGTGAATCCCGGGTCCGATAGCGCTTCCACCGTTCCCGCTGCCACCGGCGCCGGTCGTACTTCTTTCTCCACGATTTCGCGATGCTCCTGCGTGAGTTCGTGGAATTCCCGCAGCGTCGGCAGCGCTGACAGGTCCTTCAAGGCGAAGAACTCCAGGAATTCGCGAGTAGTCCCATAGAGGATGGGGCGCCCCACCTCTTCGCGTTTGCCCAGGATTTTCACCAGCTTGCGATCGATCAACGCCTTGAGGACGGCGCCGCAATCCACCCCGCGGATATCCTCCAGCTCCGGTCGGGTGACTGGCTGCCGGTAGGCGATGATGGCCAGGGTCTCCACGGCCGCGCGGGTGAGTCGCTGGGGCTTCACCCGCAGGTAGCGCCGGACGTACTCGCCCGAGTGCGGGTCCGTGCGGAACTGCCACCCCCCGGCGACTTCGTACAGGACGATGCCGCTGATGCCGTCCCGGTGGACGCCGGAGATCTGGTTGAGGGCCTCGGCGATGAGCTCCCGCTCGATGCCGGTGGCCTGCCACAGCTCGTCCACGGACAGGGGCCGCTCCGCGACGAAGAGCACGCTCTCCACCACGGTGCGGATGCGGTCCGTGGACAGCTTGCGGCTCTTGGAGACGAGCTTCTCGAAGGACGACTCCAGGTCCGGCATGACGCCGTCCTGGTCCTCTTCGATGGCTGCGGGTTCGACTTCGTCCAGCTCGTCCGCCAGTCCGGGCCCGGTGACGGCGGCCAGCTCTTCCTCGGAGAACGGACTGGGACCTCCGGACGCGACTGGGACCTCCTCGTCCGAGTCACGGGGGCCTTTCCTACCGGTAGTCACTCTCGTCGACCTCCGTGGGGACCAAGCGCTCCAGGGCGTCCCCGTTGGGCAACAACAGGATGGGGCCGAGCGGCTCGTCCTGTACCACACGGATGAGCCGGCGTTTGACCATCTCCAGGATGGCCAGGAAGGTGATGACGATTTCCTGGCGCGTCGGCGTCGTTTCCTCGGTGAACAGGCTCTCGAAGAGGACCTGTCCATGGGGGTGCAGGCGCTGGGCGATGCGGAGGATGGCCTCGGAGAGCGTCACCCGCTCGCGCACCACCTCGTGCTGCACCTTGGGCTGCAGGCGCTCCAGCACCCGGTCCAACGCCTCGATGAGCTTGAGGACGCTGAACTCCTGGAGGCCCACCTCCTCCTCGGGGATGGGCACGGCCTCCACCGGCACGCTGCGCGCGAAGACGTCGCGGCCGAGGATGTCCTGCATGGCCATGTGCTCGGCGGCGTCCTTGTACTTCTGGTACTCGAGCAGCCGCCGCACCAGCTCCGCGCGGGGGTCTTCTGGCTCCTCCACCGCGGCCAGGGCCTCGCCGCCCTCGGGCACCGCCACCGCGTCCTGTCGCGGCAGCAGCATGCGGCTCTTCAAGTGGGCCAACGTGGACGCCATCACCAGGAACTCCCCGGCGATGTCCAGGTTGATCTCCCGCATCCGCTCCAGGTGCTCCAGGTACTTCTCGGTGATGAGCGCCAGCGGGATGTCGAAGATGTCGAGCCGATGCTCCTTGATGAGATGGAGCAACAGGTCCAGCGGCCCTTCGAAATTGGGCAACGCGACGCGGAAGGCGTCGCCCGGGGTGAGGGGCAATTCGCCGTCGCGGTGGCCCTCGTCGGCCGAAGTGGGACGGCCGTTACTCACCGGCGGAACCTGGCTGTCCTTCTGGCTTTCGGTGGCGGCTCGTCATCACGCAAGGGCTCAAATCCGCCGGCCTCGAGCGCGAGCCGGGGGACACACCTCCTTAACAGTGGCTTTTAGGTGGGTCAAACAAACGGCGGTAAACACCCGTTCAGGCCCAGGACCTCACGGGATACCCACCGCGCGCCGCACCTTGTCCATCAACACGGAGGCTTCCTGGCGGGCGCGATTCGCGCCGTCCTGGAGGATGCGCTCCAGTTCGGCGGGGTCGCTCACCAGCTCGGCGTACCGCCGACGGGCCGGGCCAAAGGTCGTCAGGTAGGCCTCCAGGAGCTTCTTCTTGTAGTCCCCGTAGCC
>NZ_JABXEM010000311.1:0-12455 GCF_013372595.1 Myxococcus sp. AM011 | reverse complement strand
CCGTCCGGGTGGGGCTTCACACGGAAGCGTTGCCACGCGGGGTCCAGAGTCATAAGACCTGGACCCCGTGTCCGCTCCCGACCCCCGGAAAGATCCCCGCTTCCGCCGCTATCGTGCCGCCGCGTATGGGATCTACATCGCGCTCACCACGCTCTTCTCGCTGTGGATCATCGTGAACGTGAGCCGCTCGGTGGCGGCCATGACACCGGAGGAGCTGCCCCCCGCTGCCCGCATCCTCAGCTTCCAGGAGTGTCTGGACGGTGCCCGGACCCTCTGGGGCGAGTTGGAGGCGGGGCGCGAGAAGCTGGTGCGCGTGTCGCCCGCGCGGGACACGGACCAGGAATGGATGCGCTTCCGTACGTCCTGGCTGACGCGGCTGCGTGAGCGCGAGTCCGAGTGCGACCTCAAGGCGCGCGAGCGTGCTCCGCTGCGCACCGTGTACCGCCGCCTGGAGGTGGTGCTGGACCTCTACACCACGCACGCGGTGCAGTACGCGGACGAGGTGGGGGGCACGGTGGACTCGTTCCACGCCGCCTTCCAGGCCGCCAGCGCCAGCCCCGCGGCGAAGGCCTCGCAGCAGCAGCCGTGAGTCAGCGCACCGGCAACAGCGCGGTGTAGCGGCCCAGCGTGTCCGTCACGGACTGGGCCAGCAGCACGGAGGAGGGACGGCCCTCCACGTTCACCACCCGATAGAAGCGGATGGACGCGAAGGGCAGGCCCGGAGGCACGCCCGGCTCCCGCGTGGACGACAGCACGCGCCCGCGCAGGGTGCGGCCGCGCTGGAGGGCGAAGGCCGTCACGGGCTGCTCGGCCCCGTCGTCGGTGGGGAGCACCGACACGAAGCGGCTGACGCGGGGCAGGTTCTCTCCCGGCACCACGTCCAGGCGGTACAGCGCGGGGTCCAACCGCAGCACGTATTCGCCGTTGGCGTCGGTGAGCGTCTCCGACGCCAGGTCGGGCGGCAGCAGCCGGCCGGGGACGACGTCCACGGGCTCCACCACCAGCCGCACGCCCGGCGCGGGGGAGCTGTTGTCCGGCTGGAGCAGCCTTCCGCGCACCACGCGCCGGTTGACGCACACCACGTCCGGCAGCACGGTGTCCTCGCGCGGCACCACGGCCGAGGACAGGGTGAGCCCCGAGGCGGACGCAGCCGGCGGCACCACCACCAACTCCAACGGCGACTCCGTGGCGCTGGGCAGCGAGCGCAGCGCGAAGCGGCCCTCGGCGTCCGTCGTCGCCACCGCGCTCTGGAAGCTGCCGCCTCCGCTCACGCGCCCCTGGAGCGACACGGTGGCGGCCACCACGGGCCGGCCGTCCAGGGCGACGACGCGCCCCGACACCCGCACCGGCGCGCCGAAGTCACCCAGCTCCAGCGGGCCGGGCAATGGGGCGCCCGGGCTCACCGGGAAGGTCTGCTGCGGCAGGAGCGCGGCCGCGTCCCGGGCCGTCACGCGCAGGAGCACCGTGGAGGCGCTCGCGGCCTCGGGGGGCAGGGCCAGCGTGAAGGCGCCCGTCGTGGGGTGGACGGCCACGCGCTGCGACAGCGGCTGCAGCTCGATGTCCAACGCCTCCACCGCCAGGTCCGCGCCGGGCGGCGCGCCTCCGGAGCGCGTCACCGTCCCCTGCACGGGCAGCACGCTGTCGGCGGAGGGGAGCAGCCACTCCAGGGCCAGGGCCTCGCCCGGGAACACCGTGCCCGACGTCGTGGCGGGGGGCACCAGCGGGTCCGCGGGCAGCACCGTCACCGCGTACTGGCCGCTGGCCACCGGCAACGTCCACTGCCCGTTGTCCGGCACCAGCGTCGCCTCGTGGTAGCGGGCCACGCCGGGGATGAGGGCGCTCGAGCCGATGGCGCGCACGACCATGGGCTCGGAGTAGGGGCGGGACGGGGTGCTCGACGACGCGGGCGGCACCGTCGAGCGCAGCGTCGTCCCTCGCAGCGAGGCCTTGTCGAACAACTGGAGATTCTGCTCGGCGCGCAGCTTGCCTACCGGGAAGTCCTGCGCGTACTTCCCGAGCGCGGGGTTGGGCGTCACCTCCACGACGATGTCCTGGCCCGGGTCCCCGCAGCCGTCGACGAAGCACACCTCGTTGGCGGCGCAGTCGGCGTCCGAGCGACAGACGAGCAGCGAGTCCCCGGGCTCCTCTTCCAACAGCGCGCAGCCGGTGGCGCAAGCGAGCGCCAGCGCGACGAGCAGCCGCGCGTGGCGGCCCGTCATCGGCAGTCTCCCTGCACCGTGGTCACCACCCACGAGTAGCTGATGACGAACCCCGGGTCGATGATGGAGCCACCGTCGGGCAGGTTCACCACCTGCGACTCCGGCTGGCGGTCCGTCAGCTCCGCGTCGCTCACCAGCGCCTCCACCAGGTGCTGACCCGGCGTGCTCAGCACCGAGTTCGCCGAGGCCAGGTTGATGCGCAGCGTGCCCCGGTCCGGACGGCGGGCCTCGCCGTTGTTCGTCAGGGCAATCTCCCGGTACGGCCCTCGCGGGTCCTGCGGGCTGTAGTCGATGAACCAGTGCACCTTGATGCGGTCATCCACGTCCGGGTCCTCGACGGCGACCTCGAACGTCAGCTCGCACCGGCTCGCGCCGAAGTCCTGGATGATGCGCTCCTGGGGGAGCACCAGCGACTCGATGATGCGCGGCGAGCGGTTCATGAAGCGCGGGGGCTCGTCGAGCAGGGTGTCGTCCTGCGGCAACAGACAGCCGGCGAGCAGGCCCAGGCCCACGGCCAGGACACACGTCGTCCAGCCCTGGCCGGAGCGCGTGTCCCTGACGTGTCGCCGCGTCGTCGTGTCCATCACCAGTGCGTCAGGGGCCGCGTCAGAGCAGCTCGTCGCCCTCCTCGGGGGGCAGGGGCCGGCCGGTCTTCTCCGCTTCCAGCTTCTCCAGGTGGCGGAAGATGGTGCGAGGGTCCACGCCCAGGTCCTTGGCCGTCTTCGTCCGGTTGCCGTTGTTTCGCGCGAGCACTTCGTTGATGTAACGCTTCTGGAATTCTTCCTTGGCCTGGAGCAGCGGCATGATGGGCTCCAGGTTCTCCGGCTTGAGGTCCAGGTCGTCCGGGCCCAGCAGCGGCTTGTCCGACAGCACGACGGCCTTCTTGATGCGGTTCTCCAGCTCGCGGATGTTGCCGGGCCAGCCGTACTTCTTCATGGACACGGCGGCGGACGGGGTGAAGCCCTTGGCCCGGGAGCCGAACTCGCGCGAGTACTTGTGGAGGAAGAACTTGCCCAGCACGACGACGTCCTCGCCGCGCTCGCGCAGGGGCGGCAGCTTCAGGGTGACGACGTTGAGCCGGTAGTACAGGTCCTCGCGGAAGGTGTTCCGCTTCACCTCGTCCTCGAGCACCTTGTTGGTGGCGGCCACGACGCGGATGTCCACCGGCTCGCCCCGGTTGTCGCCGACCTTGTAGACGATCTTCTCCTGGAGCGCCCGCAGGAGCTTCACCTGGAGCTGGAGCGGCATCTCGCCAATCTCGTCCAGGAAGAGGGTTCCGCCGATGGCCGCCTGGAACTTGCCCGCCTTGGTGGCCACCGCGCCGGTGAAGGCGCCCTTCACGTGGCCGAACAGCTCGCTCTCCAGCAGGTTCTCCGGAATGGCGCCGCAGTTGATGGTGATGAACGGGCCCTTCACCCGGGGCGAGCGGCGGTGGAGCTCCCGGGCGATGAGCTCCTTGCCGGTGCCCGTCTCGCCCGTAATCAACACGGAGATGTCCGTGGGGGCGATCTTGTCGATGCGCTTGTACACGTCGCGCATGCCCTGACAGGCGCCGACGATGTCCCCGTAGCGCTGGTCCTCCAGCTTGCGGCGCAGCTCCGTGACGTCGAGCTTGAGGTCGTTGACCAGCATCGCGTTCTGCAGGACGAGTGACGCCTGCGCCGCGAAGATGGTGAGCATGTCCGCGCTCTTGGGCTCGAACCGGTTCACCAGCCGGTCATTGCCCACGTAGATGACGCCGAACAGGTCCCCCTTGTGCATCAGCGGCACGCACATGACGGAGTGCACGCGCAGGTTGACGACGGACTCGCTGGCCTTGAACTCGGGCGCGTCCACCGCGTCCGCGACGATGAGCGGCTTCTGGTCCTTGACCACCTTGGCGATGATGGAGTCGGACAGCTTCTCCACCGCGTCCTCGATGTTCTCCCGGGCCACGTTGCGCGCGACCTTCACGCGCGGGTCCCCGCTCTCCATCAGGATGAGGAAGCCCTTGTCGGCGCGCGTCACCTCGATGGCCTCGTCCATCAGGCTCTCGAGGATGCGGTCCACGTCGTAGAGGGCCAGCAGCCGCTCGCTGAACGCGGTGAGCCGCCGCAGCATGGCCAGCTCGCGGCCGGGCACACCGGGCAGCTCCGTGGTGTGCGAGTCCGCGGTCTCCGGACTGGCCACCGCGTCGCGGTGCGGAGTGAGGGCGGACGGCGGTGGGGCGCGCGGGGCGTCCTCGCGGGCGAACGTCAGCTCGGTGCCGCCCACGCGCACCACGTCCCCGGTGGCGAGGGCGTGCGAGTCGCGCTTCTTGCCGTTGACGTGGAACGTCGCGCCCAGACTGCCGACCTCGTAGCGCGTGCCGTCGAACGTGACGTGCAGGCCGCTGTCGGGCACGGCGGAGTCCTCGAGCGGGATGTCGTTGTCGGGACCCCGGCCGATGCTGGTGATGCGCTTGTGCAGGGCGACCGCGCGGACCTTGCCATCAGGACTGCGGACGGTGAGGCTGGCCATAGGGCTTCACGTACCTGGAGAAAAGGGCTCAGAAGGAGAGGGTGAGTCCGGCGCCGAGTCCGCCGGAGGTGGGGTACAGCCCCAACCGCGCGGTGGGGCGGGGCGCGGCCGCGCGGGGCTGGAGATGGAGCTGTGACTCCGAGCGGGGCGCATTGGAGGAGGGCGTGTCGCGCGTCTCCACCGAGGTGCGTACCACCTGATCCTCGTGGTGGTACAGCGCGTCCACCACGCCCAGCGCATAGATGGTGTAGAAGCCGGCGGCCGAGGCCAGCTTGAGCAACTGCCACGTGTCCCGCTGGCGCTCGCGGTTGGTGGGGATGTAGCGGATGGTGATGGACGCCCTGCCATCTTCGTCGAGCACGTTGTCCAGCTCGATGGGGCGCTCCTCGAAGAGCGACTCGTAGGCGAAGTAGGAGATGATGCTCGTCACCGCGAGCACACCCTCGGTGGCGGCGAAGACGATGCCCAGGCTGTTGCGGCCCTGCTGGAACTGGCCCGCGCCGAACGGGACGAAGTTGACCAGGAAGTTGCGCTTCTCCACGGTGCGGACGGTGACCTGACCGGCCAGCTCCTCGGCCCGGCGACGGAGCACTTCGGCCTCCAGGCGCTCGCGCTCGCGACGCTCTGTCTCCGCCTTCTCGCGCTCCTGGCGAAGCCGGCGCTCCTGGCGGAGGAACTCCAGCTCGTTGGTCATGCCGTCCTTGATGCTCTCCATGAATGCCACGGCCGGAGGCGGGACGACGAACGGGTCCAGGCTGAAGTCCGGGTCCAACCGGAGCAGGGCGCGCAGGTGGCGCGAGGCTTCCTCGGTGCGCCCCAGGTTGAAGGCGGCGAGCCCGGCCAGCTTGTGCAGCTCCACCAGCTCGTCCTCGTTGAGCCCGCCCCGGTCGACCCGGGCGCCCGCGCGGTCCAGGACCTCGGCGTACTTGCCGTACTCGAAGCTGGCGCGCAGGGCGGCGACCTCCGGGTCCCCGCTCTCCTGCGCGAGCGAGGCGGGCGGGGTCCACAACACGAGCCAGAGCGAGATGAGCGCGAACCTTCGAGTCATTCGGGAAGCAGGCTCCCGTGAAGGCGTTGGGGCTCGCCGGGCCGCAGCTGCACCACGTGCCGCTCCGTCTTGAAGCCGGGGTGGGAGATCTCCACCGTGACGGTGTGCTTGAATCCCGCGGGTCCTCGCGGTCCGCGAATCACGAGCGGCTCCAGGAGGGTGTCGCGCGCGGAGCGCACCAGGTCTCCCACGCGCACGGTGGCCTCGCCGGGCTCGAACTCGACGGACAGCGGCACCGACCTGGGCTGGGCGCGCAGGTGGAACTGCCGCTCCCCCTCGGGCTGGACGTCGATGGTCTCCACCACGTCCTCGCAGAAGGCGCAGGAGATGGTGATGTCGTGGGTGCCCGGACTCAGCTCCACGTCGTGTACCGCGCGGGCCTCGGCGCTGGGCGGGCCGTCGTCCACGCGGATGATGCCGAAGGGGCGCACGAGGATGGACACGATGAACTTCTTCGACGCGGACTTCCGGCCAGCGACGCGGTCCTCTCCGGGACCTCCCGTGAGGGAGTGGGTGTCATCCCCGGAGCCTCCCGTCGGACGCGCCGTGCTCGCGCGGGACAGGCTTCCACCCGGAGCGGGGGACTGCGTGTCGGGGCGACCGGCGACCGTGCCTGGCGTCTCGCGTGAAGTCACCGCGCTCCCCGTCCGCGAGTCGGTCGGCGGAGCGGGGCGGGTGTTCGGCGGGAGGGCCGAAGCCACGGAGCCGACGCCAACGGGCTTGCGAGGGTCCGCGCCCGCGTTCTTCACGCCAGGGCCTTGTCCCTCGCTCTCCGTGCTTCCGGAGCCGAGGCCCGTCTCTCCGGCGCCGCGGTTCGTGCCCTCGCCGCCGCGTCCGGCCGAGTCGTCGGGAGCCTGGGGGCCGCTGGTGTTCACGCCCTCGCCCTCCGTGGGACGTTCGGAGGAACTCTCGGGGTCGACGGGGGCCGCGTCCGCGCGTGAGTGGTACGCCTTGTAGCCGCCGATGCTCACGGCCGTGGCGGTGAGCAGTCCCACCGCGAACCGGATGCCGCGCCGCCGCCAGGTCTTCACGCGCTGGGCGCGCTGGAGGCTCCTGAGCAGTCCGAGCGCGCGAGCGTTCTGCGCGTCCAGCGCCAGCACCTGGTTGAGACAGCCGAGCGCGCGCGGCGTGCGCTTCTCCGCGAGCAGCCGCTCCCCACGCTCCAGCAACCCGGCGACGATGCGCTGTCGCGCCAGCTTCCGGTACGACGGCGGGTCGGCGAAGAACGACACCAACTCCTCGCCCACGCGCGAGAAGCCCAGGCCCGCCAGGTAGTCCGCCAGCGCGTCACGCAGCTTGCCCGCGTCCGGGTAGCGCTGCTGGGGGTCTCTCTGGAGACACCGCGCGCAGATGTCCGCCAGTTCGTCCGACAGCGCCGGGACGCGGCGGCGCGGATCCTCGTAGTCACCGTCGAGGATGCGCTTGAGCGTGGCCGTGGTGTTGGGCGCGGAGAAGGGCAGCCGGCCCGTCATGGCCGCGTAGAACATGATGCCCACGCTGAAGACGTCGGCCTCGGGGCCGGCCTCCAGACCCTCGATGATCTCCGGGGACATGTGTGCCGGCGAGCCCACGAGCGTGCCCGTCACCGTCATCCGCTCCTCGATATCGAGCAGCCGGGCGATGCCGAAGTCCATGAGCTTGAGGAGGCCGTCCTCGCGCACCATGACGTTCTCGGGCTTGAGGTCGCGGTGGATGACGCCGGCCTCGTGGGCGTGCGCGAGGGCCGCTGCCAGCTCGTGGATGACCATCGCCGCGAGCTCCGGCGGATCCAACGGGCCTTCGTCCAGGACCGTCTTCAGTGTCTGGCCCCGGATGTACTCGGTGACGATGAACGCGTCCTGCGCGTCCGCGGCGGAGAAGTCGAACACCTCCAGGATGTTGGGGTGGTGGAGCTTCGCCACGGCGCGGGCCTCGCGGGCCAGTCGCCTCCGCGACTCGTCCTTGCCGGCCAGATGCGGGTGCAGCACCTTCACCGCGACTTCACGGTCCAGGGCGGTGTCGAGCCCTTTGTACACGACGCTCATGCCCCCCGAGCCGAGTTGCTCGAGGATGCGATAACGACCGATATGGCGGCCGACGAGCGTCATGACGTGCGGCGGTACGTGCCTCCCCCTCCCTTAGTCCCCGAAGCTGATGCCCATGCTCTTGGCGAAGCGCACCAGCTCGCCGGATGGGTCCACCCGGCGCTCCTTTCGCGACTCGCTCAGCGGTACCGCGACCAGCTGTCCGGCGCGCAGGGCCACCATGTGGTCCCACTGTCCGTCACGCACCAGGTCCAGCACTCCACAACCATATCGCGTGGCCAGCACGCGGTCCGCCGCGCTCGGACTGCCTCCTCGCTGGAGATGGCCCAGCACATTCACCCGAATCTCCGCCTCGATGTGCTGCGCCAGCAGATCCGCGCACACCTTGCCGGAGCCGCCCAGCCGCACCACGCCCCTTCCGGGCATGTCCTCCGCCTTGTCCAGCACGGCCAGCGTGCCGCCCACGGGGAAGGCGCCCTCGGAGATGGCGATGATGGAGAAGCTTCGGCGGCGGGTGGCGCGGCGACGCAGCTTCTCGACGATGGCATCCACCCGGTACGGAATCTCCGGGATGAGGATGACGTCCGCCCCGCCCGCGAGGCCGCTCTCCAGCGTCAGGAAGCCCGCATGGCGGCCCATGATCTCCACCAGCATGATGCGATCATGCGACTCGGCGGTGGAGTGCAGCCTGTCCAGCGCCTCCGTGACGATGAGGCGCGCGGTGTCGAAGCCGAACGTCTGATCCGTCCCGCTCAAGTCGTTGTCGATGGTCTTCGGACAGCCGACCACCTTGAGGCCCTTCTCGCTCAGCCGGTGGCCAATCGACAGCGTGCCGTCGCCGCCCACCGCGATGACCCCGTCGAGCTTCAGCGCCTCGCAGCGGCGCAGCACCGCGTCCGACACGTCGCGCTCGATCCAGCGCTCGCCCTCACGGAAGGCGTAGAGGAACGGGTTGGCGCGGTTGGACGTGCCGAGGATGGTGCCGCCCTTGGGGAGGATGCCTCGCGTGTCCTCCTCGGTGAGGGGACGCGTGAGGTCTGGCTCCACCAGCCCCATGTAGCCGTTCTCGATGCCCACGAACTCATGGCCGAACTCATGCGTGCCCCGCTTGACGAGGCCACGGATGAGCGCGTTGAGCCCGGGGCAGTCTCCGCCACCGGTGAGGACTCCGAGTCTCAGGGAACGGGCCATAGGGGTCGGACGCGGGTGTCAGAGGGGGGGTGGCCCACCATGACAGGGACGTCGGACCTGATGATAGGAGGCCCTGGAGCCGGGGTGCAACGCGCGAATCAAATCGGAGTTCGGATTTCCGAGTGGAAACGCGAGCTTCCATCAGTCCCGCTTGAGGCGGCGACGCGATGCGACCCGGTCCAGGAGCGCCTGGAGTCGGGGTTGCGGGGACTTGGGGAGCGCCTTGTCTGTGGGGGACTGTATGGGCATCTCCCTCGCCATGTGGAAGACCTCCAGCAGCCGCTCCTTGAAGAGCTCGTTGTCCGGGCGCTCCTGGAGGGCGCGGCGGTAGGCGGCGGCGGCCCCCACGTAGTCCCCGAGGGCGAACAGGCGCTCACCCTCCTGGGCGGGTGAGGAGGGACCGAGCGGGACGTCCGGCTCCTCGGGCGGTCGGATGGCTTCCAACGTCTGGAGTTCCAGGGGGAGGAGGGACTCGCGCACGTTGGCGAGCTTGTCGGCGAGCGAGGCGTCATCCGGAAAGGCGTGGGTGAGCGTCTCGTAGAGGTCGACCGCCTCGACGAGCTCGCCACGACGCAGGGCTCGGTCGGCGCGTGCCTCCATCTCCACCCGGGCTGCAGGAGTCATCTGGGCACGAGGTTACCCGCGCCGCCGGGGGATGTCACAACGAAGGCATGCGAGCGGTGACTTCGTCGCGCCCAGGGGACTGGGAGGGTCACGGGGTATCCGTGGGTTCGTCGTTTCTCGGGACCCCTGACATCGCCTGCGGACGTGACGCGCGAGGCCTATGCTCGCTCGCGTGAATCTCGCGTGGATGGCTGGAGGCTGGTTGCTGCTGTCGGGCGCGCTCGGCTCCGAGCTGCGCCGGGACGGTTACGTGCTGCGACCGCCGGAGAGCTTCCACATGGTGCGGTGGGAGCCGTATTCGGGTTCGGTGGCGGGGGCGGTGTCGCTCGATGCGGAGGCGACGCGGAGCCTGTCCGCGGCGCTGGCGGATGGGGAGGGGCCCGAGGCGGCGACGATGCTCGTGTCCGTGGTGGAGCGGAGCTTCTCCGCGAGTCCTTCCGAGCGAGATGACTTCGCGTCGGCGGTGATGCAGCACTTCCAGCGGGAGCTGGGCGTGACGCTGTCGCCGGAGCGCGTGGACCGCATCGGTGGAGTCGTTCCTCGCGTGGAGGTGCTGGGCACGCTGAGGGATTCGGGACAGGTCCGCACGGTGCTCGTGGCGGGGCTCGCGTCCGAGGGCCGGCACGCGGTGGTGGTGGTGAGCGCGCCGGCGGTGCGCTGGGAGTCGCTGGCCCCGGGCGTGCGCGCGTCGCTGGACACGTTCCGACTGGAGGCCACGACGGCGCCGGGTGTGGTACCGCGCCGGGTGCTGGGCGCGCTCGCGGGCGCACTCGCTGGCGCGCTGGTGGCGTCGTACGCGGCCTGGCGCCGGATGCGAGCGGGGCGGGGCACCTCCGAGGCGTGAGGCGGCCCACCTCCTCCGCGAGGCACCTTCGGCGGGGCGGAACCTGGCCGCTTGCGGGCATGCCGCCGACAGGGCAGGTGAGGCGGCGAGCGCACGCGGGCCCCGCGCCAGCAGCCTCGAACGACTCTGTGCCCACGCGCGCGGTGCTGGGATAGCGTGCGCGCCATCCATGTTCGTCCTCTTCCTCGTCGCCGTGCTGGGGCAGGCGCCGTCGGTCGCTCCCTCGGAACCGGGTGTGCTGGCTCCCGTCCAAAGCGAACCCGACACCGCGCCCGTCCCCGCGCCCGAGTCTCCACCGGCCGTGCTGCCTCCGGCCACTCACGAGCTGTTCCAGCGCATCCAGAACCGCGTCGCCCAGGTGCGAATCATCGAGCGGCGCTCCGGTACGCGCTCGTCCATCGGCTCGGCCTTCTTCGTCTCGGCCAACGGACACGCCATCACCAACTACCACGTGGTCTCCGACGTGGTGCTCCACCCGGAGGACTACACCGCGGAGCTCGTCCTGCGCACCGGCGGCGAGCCCGTTCCGGCGCGACTGGTGGACGTGGACGTCGTGCATGACCTGGCCGTCATCCGGATGGACGACGCGGTGAAGGAGTTCATCGCCCTGGAAGACCGCGAGCCGCCGCAGGGCGCGCGCCTGTACGCCATGGGCAATCCCCACGACCTGGGGACCACCATCGTCGAGGGCACCTACAACGGCTTCATCCAGGACTCGCTCTACGAGCGCATCCACTTCAGCGGCGCCATCAACCCCGGCATGAGCGGTGGACCCACGCTCACGGGGCAGGGGCGCGTGGTGGGCGTCAACGTCGCCACCATGGGCAACCAGCTCGGCTTCCTCGTCCCGGTGAAGCACGCGAGCGCGCTCCTGACTCGGGCGCTGGAGGCGAAGCAGGACGACGCGCCCAGCCTGGTGGACCGCGTGCGCGCGCAGCTCCTGGAGAACCAGCAGCGCCTCACCGAGCAGATGCTCGCGGCGCCGGTGCCCAAGCAGAAGCTGGGCGCCTACCAGGTCCCGGGCCGGTGGATTCCCTTCCTCAAGTGCTGGGGCGACACGCCGCATGACCCGGAGGCGCCGTACACGGTGACGAACTACCAGTGCTCCTCGGAGGAGGACATCTACCTGTCCTCGCATCACCGCACGGGCGTGGTGGCCTTCCTGCACCAGCAGGCCTCCAGCCAGAAGCTGGGCGCGCTGCGCTTCTCCTCGTTGTACAGCGCGCTGTACGCGCAGGACCCGGACACGGTGGAGGCCTCGCGCGAGGACGTCACCAACTTCCGCTGCGCCACGGAGTTCGTGGACGTGGAGGGCCTGCCCGTGCGCGCCGCGATGTGCCTGCGCGCCTACAAGCGCTTCCCGGGCCTCTATGACCTGGTGCTGCGCGCCGCCGCGCTCAACGCCAGCACCAGCGGAGTCGACACCAGCCTCACCCTGGGCGGCTTCACGGCGGACAACGCGCGCAAGCTGGCGCGCCGCTACCTGGAGGGGCTGTCATGGACGAAATGATCTTCCTGGAGGTGCTGGAAGGCGATTCCGTCCACGAGCGCCACCGCCTGGAGCGCTTCCCGGCGACGATTGGCCGGGCGTACTCGAACGACGTCATCCTCGACGACCCCAAGGTCTCCCCCGAGCACCTGCGAATCGAACGACGCGAGGACGGCGCGCTCATGGTGCGCGACGTGGGCAGCCACAACGGCACCTGGCGCGTGGACCCCTGGGCTCGGCTCGCGGAGCTGGAGCTGGCGCCCGACACGCGCGTGGCCGTGGGTGACACCGTGCTGCGCTTCCGGCGCAGGGACCACGCGGTGCCCGGCACCGTCATCACCGCGCCCGTCGCTCCCAAGGAGCGCGTGTTCGAGCACGCCCGCGCCTTCCCGGTGGCGATGCTGGCGCTGCTGTTCGTCAGCTCGCTGGAGACGCACCTGGGCAACTACGGCCGAACGGACTGGGGCGAGCTGACCGTGGCGGTGGTGACGCCGCTCACCCTGACGCTGCTGTGGGC
>NZ_JABXEM010000310.1:0-12456 GCF_013372595.1 Myxococcus sp. AM011 | reverse complement strand
CACCCCCCCCAAGCCCGCGACACCCAGCCCGATGAAGCTCGCGGCGGAGAAGACCCAGGCGGCGCTCCAGAAGGTGCCCCAGGCGCGCCCCGAGGACGTGAAGACGCAGGACGGGCTGCTCGCCGCGCTCTACGACTCCATCAGCGGCCCCGCTGGCAAGCCGCGTGACTGGCAGCGCTTCCGCTCCCTCTTCTATCCCGGAGCGCAGTTGGCCTCCGTCCAGCGCACCAAGCCCGGCGGCCCTCCGGGGGTCGCCCCCATCACCGCCGACGACTACGCGGCCTGGGGTGAGGAGTTCTTCAAGACCCACGGCTTCTTCGAGAAGGAGACACACCGCCAGGTCGCCGGCTACGGAGACCTCATCAACGTGCTGAGCGCGTTCGAGACGCGCGAGACGCCCGAGAGCGCGCCGGTCGCCCGCGGCATCAACAACGTGCAGCTCATCTTCGACGGCCAGCGCTGGTGGGTGCTGCACATCGCGTGGACGGACGAGAAGTCCGCGGGCGCGCCCGTGCCGGCGACCTTCACGCGGAAATAGGCCCGCCCCATGCCTCCCAGGTCCTCGTGTGACGCGTTGGTGGTGGGCAACTACTGTCATGACGTGTTGTCGCGAGGTCCGGGAGACGCGGTGCACACGCTGGGAGGCTCGGCGGCGTACATCTCCTCGGTGTTCACCGCCATGGACGTGGACCACGCGGTGGTGGCTGTCGCGGGCGAGGACTTCGCCTACGCGGACCGCGTGCGGTATCCGCCGCTCATCGTCCCGGGCACGCGCACCACGCGGTTCATCGCGGACCTGAGCCAGGAGGAGCGCGTGCTGCGAGTCGACGCCCGCTCCGAGCCCATCCGACCCAAGGACATCATCCTCGACGCGCGCGTGGCGCTCGCGTGCGGCGTCATGGGAGAGGTGCTGCCCGAGACGCTCATCCGGCTGTCCCTGCACGCGACGCAGGTGCTGGCGGATGCCCAGGGATTGCTGCGGACCCTGGACGCACAGGGGCGCGTGCTCAATCAAAGACTCGAGGACACGCCCTTCGCCGCGCTGCTGGGACACCTGCATGTCCTCAAGGCGAGCGAGGACGAGGCGCGCGCGATGGACGTCGACGCCGTGCGCGCGAAGACGTGTCTGGTGGTGACGCGAGGGCTGAAGGGATGCACGGTGCTCACCGCGCGAGACACGCTGGAGGTGCCATCCTGCCCCGTCTCGGAGGTGGACCCGACGGGCGCGGGTGATTGCTTCCTCGCGGGCTTCACCCTGGGCCTTCTGCGGGCGTGGCCGCTGGCGCGCTGCGCGGAGCTGGCCAACTGGTTCGGCGCGCAGGCAGTGACGCAGGTGGGCGTGCCCAAGCTGGATGTGACTCGGCTGCCCGTCGAACTGCGCTGATTTCCAGGAACTTTCAGCTCGCGCTGTTCGCAGGTTCGCGCCACCTGCTCGGGTTCAAATACTGCTCATGGATGTCTGGGGTTCGCACCGCGACCTGATGGATAGTGCGCCGCCCACGGAACCATCCGGAGCCAGACATGCACCACGGTCCACGAAGTGCCGTCACTCTCTCGATGCTGGTTGTCGTTGTGCTCACAGCTTGCGGCGAAGATGGGCGCGAACAGCCTCCCTCCGTCGAGGGAGAGCTGGCCCGCTCGGAGCAGCCATTGCTGACGCTCGTCGAGTGCCTTGTCGGCTCGGCGGCCATCAACTACTCACCGCCCCTCAAGAACGTGGAGCAGGACGTCACCGTCGTCACCACGACTGTCTACTCCAACTGCATCTCCTTGCTGGGAGGAGCGGTGACCTCCGGCACCAACACCATCCGCAGCTTCAGGCCCGGCTTCTCCTGCATGGACCTGTTGAGCATCGGTTCCTCGACCTCCGTCATCACCTGGAACACGGGAGAGACCTCGACGCTCATCCAGACGCGCGTGTCGTCGCAAATCAATGGCAACCTCGCCGTCCTGACGAACGTGGGAACGGTGGAGTCGGGCAAGTTCGCGGGCGCCACCGTCACGAGGACCACGACCTACCTCTCCACGGACCTGGCCGCCTGTGACAGCCCCGAAGGACTGTCTCGGCTGAGCGGTCTGGCGACCCTCTCCCTCACCGGTCTGCTCTAGCCACGGCGGCCCACATGAAAAGCCCCTCCCTCCCAATGGGAGAGAGGGGCTGAAACAGCTCGACTCAATCCAACGTCAGGCCTGCGGCTCCTCGGAGCCACCACCCTCGTCGGCGGGAGGCGCCTCGGCGGACTCCTCCGTCGGGGCGTCGGGCTCGGACGCGGCGGGCTCGGCGGCCACGTCCGTGGCGCCAGCGACCTCGGCGGGAGGCGTCGTCTCCTCCTCGGACTCCTCGCCCTCGGGCAGCTTGGAGAGGGCCATCACCTTCTCCTGGTCGTTCTCCAGCGCAATCAGCCGCACGCCCTGCGTGTTGCGGCCGATGACGGAGATTTCCCGCACCTTCATGCGGATGAGCATGCCGCCGTTGGTGACGAGCATCACCTCGTCGGACTCCTTCACCTGGAGGAGGCCCACCACCTTGCCGTTCCGCTCGGTGGCCTTGATGTCGATGATGCCCTTGCCGCCACGGCCCTGCTGCCGGTACTCGGACTCCTCCGTCCGCTTGCCGTAGCCGTTCTCCGTCACGGTGAGGATGGCGGAGTCGTTCTCCACCACGTCCGCGCCCACCACCTCGTCGGTCTCATCGAGCGTGATTCCCTTCACGCCGAAGGCCTGGCGGCCCATGGAGCGGACCTCCGTCTCCGGGAAGCGGATGCTCATGCCCGACGCCGTCGACAACAGGATGTCCTTGGTGCCGTCGGTAATCATCACCGCCACCAGCTCGTCCCCCTCGTCGATGCCCAGCGCGATGATGCCGCTGGAGCGGACGTTGTCGAACGCGCTCAGGTCCGTGCGCTTCACCACGCCCTTCTTCGTGACGAAGAAGACGTACCGGTTCTCCGGGAAGTCGCGCGTCACCAGCACCTGCGCCAGCCGCTCGCCCTCGCCGAACTGCACCAGGTTCACCATCGCCTTGCCGCGAGAGGTGCGGCTGGCCTGCGGAATCTGGTGCACCTTGAGCGAGTACAGCTTGCCCTTGGTCGTAATCGGCATCAGGTACGCGTGGGTGCTGGCCACGAACAGCTTGCTGACGAAGTCGTCTTCCTTCGTCGCGGCGCCCGTCTTGCCGCGTCCACCGCGCTTCTGCGCCCGGTACTCCGACAGCGGCGAGCGCTTCACGTAGCCCGTATGCGACAGCGTGACGACCATCGTCTCCTCGGCGATGAGGTCCTCGCTGGTCATGTCATCCACCGCGCCGATGATTTCGGTGCGGCGCTTGTCGCCGAAGCGCTCGCGAATCTCCAACAGCTCCGTCTTGATGACGGTGAGCAGGGAGAGCTCGTTGGCGAGGATGTCCTGCAGGCGCGCCACGTCGCGCACCAGGGCAATCAGCTCGCGGAACAGCTCCTCGCGCTGCAGGCCGGTGAGGCGCTGCAGGCGCATCTCCAGGATGTTCTGCGACTGCTCCTGGCTGAAGCCCGCGCCCTCGTACTTGTGCGCCAGGCCCTGGTAGGCGGGCTCCTCGTTGCGCGCGCGAGAGACGAGCAGCTCCATCTGCGCCTTCGCCTTCGCGTGGTCGATGCGCTGGAGGTTGGCGAAGCGCTCGTGCTCGTAGAGGTTGGGCGACAGGATGTTCATCAGGCCCCAGCGCGCTTCATCCGGGTCCCTGGACGCGCGGATGAGGCTCACCACGAGGTCGATGAGGTCCTGGGCCACCAGCAGGCCCTCGACGATGTGCATGCGCGCCATCGCCTTGCGCAGCTCGTAGCGGCTGCGGCGCGTCACCACGTCGCGGCGGTGCGCCACGAAGCGGTCCAACATCTCCTTCAGGTTCAGCGTGCGCGGCTGCCCACCGTCGATGGCCAGCATCACCGCGCCGAACGTCGTCTCCAGCGCCGTGGAGGTGTACAGGTTGTTGAGCACCACCTGCGAAATCGCGTCGCGCTTCAGCTCGATGACGATGCGCATGCCCTGACGGTCGCTCTCGTCACGGATGTCGCTGATGCCCTCCAGCTTCTTCTCGCGCACCAGCTCGGCGATCTTCTCGATGAGCCGCGCCTTGTTCACCTGGTACGGAATCTCCGTGAAGATGATGGCCTCGCGGTCACCCTTCTTCGACGTCTCGATTTCCGACCGGGCGCGCACCGTGATTTGCCCGCGGCCCGTCTCGTAGGCGCGGTGGATGCCCTCGCGACCGGTGATGAACGCGCCGGTGGGGAAGTCCGGGCCGGTGATGAACTCCATCAAGTCCCGGACGGTGCACGTCGGGTGGTCGATGAGGTGCAACGTCCCGTTGATGACCTCCGTCATGTTGTGCGGCGGGATGTTGGTGGTCATGCCCACCGCGATGCCGCTGCTTCCATTGACGAGCAGGTTGGGGAAGCGCGCCGGCAACACGAGCGGCTCTTCCAACGAGTCGTCGTAGTTGGGGCCGAACGCGACGGTCTCCTTGTCGATGTCCGCCAGCAGCTCCTCGGCCAGGCGGTCCATGCGCGCTTCGGTGTAGCGCATGGCGGCCGGCATATCGCCGTCCACCGAGCCGAAGTTGCCCTGGCCGTCCACCAGCAGGTAGCGAAGGCTCCACGGCTGCGCCAGGCGCACCATGGCGTCGTAGACGGACGAGTCGCCGTGCGGGTGGTACTTACCGATGACGTCACCGACCACGCGCGCGCTCTTCTTGTAGGGGCGGTTGTGGTAGTTCGCCAGGTCGTTCATCGCGAACAACACGCGGCGATGCACGGGCTTGAGGCCGTCGCGAACGTCGGGCAGCGCGCGACCGATGATGACGGACATCGAGTAGTCGAGATACGAGCGGCGCATCTCGTCTTCGATGTTGACGGGAATGAGCTCGCCGGCGCCGTTGGGAGGCGGAGGCGAGGAGGGCGGTGCCGGCTTGTCGGTGGTGTCGTCGGCCATGGGCTCTGGGAGTGGTCGCGGAGGGACCCCGCGAGGGGCCGCCATCCAGTGTGGGAGCGTTCGTAACCCCTGGATTTCCCTACGTCAACAGGGGAAACGAAGGGGTGATGACTCGAGCGTCGAAGGGGTTCGAAAACAGGTCGATGGGGCGAAAAAAAGCGCCCCCTACTGAACGCTCGAACCGCCCTGTTTCAGCCCGCTTTTCGCGAGAAAATCAGGCCCTCTGGAGGCCTCAAGAGGGGCGTGGGGTCCCCGCGGGGCGCAGGGGGGCTGCCAGGCGCTCGGCCTCGGCGCCCAGGGGACCCTCGGCGTCCTTCGCCTTGGCCTTCTCGAAGGCGGCGAGCGCCCCCTCACGGTCTCCCTTCAGCTTGAGGGCCACGCCCACATTGAGGTGCGCCGCGGCGGAATCCCGGTCCATGGACACGGCCTCGCGGAACAGTGTCAGCGCCTGGTCCACGTCACCCGACAGCAGCGCCTCCTTGCCGGCCTGGACGCGCTTCTCCGCGTCGTTCACCAGCTCCACCTGGAAGACGCTGCGGCCCACCACGTTGGCGATGAGCACGCGCAGGATGCCGCCCCAGTAGAAGGTGAGGCCCTCCGCCGCGACGACGGCCGCCAGCGGGAGGTCGGGGAGCAACTGCTTGCCCCGGAACTTGAAGCGCACGCGGGTGTAGCGGCCCTTGTTGGCCCAGTGGACGACTTCGCCCTGGAGCTTGCGCAGCCCTTCCTCCATCCGCTTGGGGTCGATTTCGAAGGGCAGCACGCGGCCCATGCCCTCCTGGCCAGAAGGCAGGGCCTTGGGGGCGTCGATTCCGGGCTCGTCGGTGAAGACGGGCTCGGCCTCGAGGACGATGGGTGGCGCCTCCTTGGAGATGGGCGCCGGAGCGCGCGCGGCGGCGGGCTTCGCCTGCTTCGTCGCCCTGCCCTTCCTGGGAGCAGCGGCACGGGCGGCGGGCTTCTTCACCTTCACCTTCGTGGCGGACTTGCGGGAGGAGCTCTTGGCCATGGTCATCACCTTAAACGAGCCACGGCGCGGACGCTTGCGCACGCGGGTTTGTCTGGACTGCCAGAGAGCTTCTTCACGAGGGCTCGATAGGACTTCACACCGGGGCGGTCCTCGGCGCGGACGAGGTCGGGGATGATGGCCGCGCCTTCCCCCGAAAGGATTTCCGACGCATGAAGCGCGCCCGGCACGCCCTCCTCTCCGCCCTGCTCCTCTCCGCTCCCCTGGCGGGCGCGGCCGGGAATGACCCCGTCGTCACTGGCGACATCTGGCCGCGCATCCGCAAGGAGCGCATCCAGAAGCTGCTGCCCCAGGCCATGGCCCGCGCCAACGTGGACGCCTGGGTGGTGTTCTGCCGGGAGAACGACAATGACCCGCTGGCCATCCATGTCGGCGGGGAGAACGCGGGAGGCACCGCGGCCTTCCTGTTCCTGCGCCAGGGCGAAGCGGTGCGCGCGGTGGCGCTGTCTCCCGCGGGCGAGGCGACGGCGCTGCGCGAAGTCGGGCCGCTGGACGAAGTCGTCCCGCTGGAGCGCGGCGTGGACCTCTATGCGCAGGTGGCCTTGAAGCTCGCCGCCGCGAAGCCCGCGCGCATCGCCATCAACGCCTCCACCGCCGTGACGGTGGCGGACGGGCTGTCCTCCTCGCAGCGCGCGGCATTGGAGAAGGCGCTGTCACCGGCGCTGCGCAAGAAGCTGGTGTCGTCCGAGGACGTCGTCTCCGAGTGGCTCTCCGTGAAGCTGCCCGAGGAGGTGGACATCCTGCGCAAGGCCGCCGCGCTCACCTCGCAGTTGGAAGTCGAGGCATACCGGACGGTGGTGCCGGGCAAGACGCGCGACGTGGACGTGGCGCGCTTCCTCAAGAAGCGCATGGCGGAGTTGGGCGTGGGGGACGCGTGGGCGCCGGACCAGAACCCCAACGTCAACAGCGGGCCCACGCGTGGCCACTCGCACGCCACCGAGCGCGTCATCCAGCCCGGTGACTTCATCCAGACGGACTTCGGCATCCGCGTGGGCGGCATGTGGGTGACGGACATCCAGCGCTTCGCCTACGTGCTGGCCCCGGGCGAGACACAACCGTCACAAGCCGCGCTGGAGAAGTGGGAGAAGGGCAAGAAGGGCAGCCGCATCGCCCTGGCGGCCCTCAAGCCCGGCGCCAGCGGGTGGGACGTGGACAAGGCCCAGCGCGACTGGATGCGCGAAGCCGGCTCCGAGCCCGTCATGTGGGGCACCGGCCATCCCGTCGGGTACTGGGCCCATGACGTGGGCCCGGCCCTCTCTGGCGGCGCGAAGCCCAAGCCCGACAAGGGCCAGGCCCTGCGCATCGTCCGTCCCGGGCAGGTGTTCGCCTTCGACGGCTTCTTCGCCTGGCAGGACGGCGCCCCGGATGCCCAGCGCATCGTCTCCGTGGAGGAGATGGCCGTCGTCACCGAGACGGGCGCCGAGTACCTGATTCCGCCTCAGGAGGACCTCGTGCTCATTCCCTCCACGCCCGTGCCGGGGCAATCGGGACCCATGGTTCCCAAGCCTCGCTGACGAGTTGCGTCGCGCGCCCTACCCTCCAGGCCGGCTCGGCTCATAGGATGAGCCGGGCTTACCGGGAGAGCGCGATGCAGACCGTGCTGGTCATCGATGATGATTTGTTCGTGCTCTCGCTGGTGTCAGACATCGTCCAGAGCGCGGGTTATCACGTGGTGACGGTGCAGTCGCCGGAGGCGGCCTTCCAGCAGGACCTGGGGACCATCTCCGCCATCCTCTGCGACTACAACATGCCGGGGATGAACGGCGCGGACGTGCTCATCGCCATGCGAGAGCTGAAGGAGTGCCACGCGCCCTTCATCTTCCTCACCGGACACGAGCAGCTCGACGACCTCATCCCCGTCGCCATCCGCTACGGGGCGGAGCTGCTGCCCAAACCCATCCATCCGGTGGAGTTGATTCGGCTGCTGATGAAACAGCTCGCCAACGTCGCGGCTTGAGGCACCCAGGCCCGAGGCGAGACATCGCCCCGGGCACTGTTTCAACGGGCCTGTGTCAGGCCAGCGCCTGGATGAGTCGCTCGGCCTGCTCGCGCCACTCGGGCGCCAGACGGGGCAGCGCCAGCAGCTCGCGAGCCAGTGCCTTCGCCTGGTCCTTCTGCCCCAGGCGCGCGTGCACCACCGCCAGGTTGAGCCGGGGCTCGGGGCGCTCTGGCGCGCGGCGATGCGCCTCTTCCAGCACCTCCAGCGCCTGCTGTCCGGCGCCCGGGAGTTCATCCTCCGGGATGCGCATCAGGAGGTTGCCCAGGTTGTTGGCGGGGGCCCAGTCGTCCGGGGACAGCTTCACGGCCTCGCGCCACGCGGTCAGCGCGGCGGGGATGTCCACCGGCTCCGTGGCCTCCAGCGCCATGCCCTCCACCATGCGGCTCTGCGCGGTGGCCTGGCCTCGCGACGCCAGCTTGCGGCACAGCTCCAGCGCCTCCGGTAGCCGCCCCTGCGCAAGCCGCAGCCGCGCCAGGTTCCCCTGCGCCGCCGGGCTGTCCGGCTCCACGCGCGCCAGCGTCTCCGCGGCCTTCACCGCGCCCGGCAGGTTGCCCCGCGCCAGCAGCACGTTGCACAGGCCGTTGAGCAGGTACGGGTCGTCCGTGAGGACCTTCAGGCCCGTGGTGAGCAGCTCCTCGGCGGCTTCCAGCTCGCCACCCGCCTGGAGCGCCACCGCGAGCACCAGGTAGCTGGGCCCGTGCCTCGGGTTGAGGCGCAGGGACTCCTGGAGGTGGTGGAAGCCGTCCTTCAGCTTCTCCTGCGCGAAGAGCACGCGCCCCAGGTGGAAGTGGTGGATACCCGCGTCCGGCGCCAGCTTCACCGCGCGCTCCAGCGCCGACTGCGCCGCGGCGTTGTCGCCGGCCTCCGCCAGCAGGTAGCCCTGGCCGAACCACGCCTCGGCGCGATTGGGTTCTGCCTTCGCGACCTTCCGGTAGAGCGCCAGCGCGCCGGCCGCATCGCCGCGTCGGGTGAGGAGCGCGGCGCGGACGAGTTGCACGCCCGGCGCTTCCGCGCTCAAGCCCAGCAGCCACGACTCGGCCTGGGCCTCGTTGCCATCGAATGCCGCGAGCCGGGCGAGCGCGACCCGGGCCGCCGGGTCCGAGGCATCGCGCTTGAGCGCGGCTTCGGCCTCACGGCGTGCCTGGTCCAGCTCCCCGGCTGCGAGAAGTGCGTCGTACCTGGCGGTCTCCGCCATCAGCCAAACAGCCCCTTGAAGAAGTTGCCGACGGACTTCACCACATTCTTGACCACTTCGACCGGCTTCTCGATGACGCTCTTCACCGCGTCGGCGATCTTGCCGAAGTTGATGTCGACGTCGAAGCCCAGCTTGAAGCCGATGCCCAGGGCCGCGCCGAAGTCCACGCGGGCCTTGAAGCGGCCGTTGTCCCAGCTCGCCTCGGCACGGGCAGACACACCGACACCGGCCCACGCCTCCGCACGACCCGTGACGCCGCCGTAGTCGCCCAGCTTGACGTTGCCCGTCACACCGGCGCGGGCGCCGATGAAGGCGTCACCACCGACGCGGGCCGCGTACTTGCCATTGATGGGGTCCAGCGTCACTTCGCCGTGGAGACCGGCCTTGGCGCCCACCCAGGCCTTGCCCTGGAGCTCCGCCTGAATCGGGCCGACGCCCGCGCGCAGGGTGCCTTCCGCGTCAATCAGCGTGGCCTTCGCGTCCAGGTCGCCCCGGGCGAACAGCTTGCCGCCCTCGATGCCGACCTCGCCGGAGCCCTTCAGCTCCGCCTCGAGGACGCTCATCTTGCCGTAGCCCTGGGCCACGCTGTTGGCGTCGCCGAAGCCGCCCTCGAACTTCTTGACCGCCGCGCCCTTGGTGAACTGGCCGTCGATGCCGACCTTCGGAATCTGACCCAGCAGGCCCGCCATGGCGCCCGTCACGCGACCGGTGCCCTCGTGCTGGGACTCGGTGCTGTAGCTGGTGTTCCAGTTCTGCGTGGTGCTCTTCTCACGCTCGAAGTGGCTCTGGAGGCGGCCGTCCTTGAAGGAGGTCTGGACGCCCGTGTTGGTGTCCTTGACCACCTTCTCCGTGGTCGTGTTCTTCGCCACCGGGGTGTTCTGGGCGGTCTGCGAGGACGACCGGACCTGGGGCTGCTGACCGCGACGGATGGAGGAGCGATCGCTCATGAAAGACCTCGGAACGGGGACGACCGAAAGAGAATGTGAGGGGATTCTCGGACCCGACGCGGATCAGTTGCGTCCTGGACGGAGATTTTCCTACACCCGCGCCAGGAACCAGCGGGCAATGAGGGGAATGCAGGCCCCCACGGCCACCAGTCCCAGCCCGATGACGAGCCGGACGAAGCTGGGCGCATGCGCACCGGGCTCCAGCACCGCGTCCGTCGGGTCCTGTGGGTTGTAGGCGACCCGGACCGCCTGTCCCGGAGGATAGCGACGCAAGGTGGCCTGGGCGTCGTCGGGGTTGGTGCGCGCGGTGGGGTCCACGCGCAAGGTCGCGGTGCCGACGAGGACGCGGCCCACGGAGTACTCGTACTGGACGCGGGCCTCGTAGTGGACGCGGGGCTCCGTCTGCCCGGGCACCGGGAGGCGGTGCTCCACTTCCTCGGCGGCCAGGACGGTGCCGGGCACGGTGGGCCAGCGCCGGGAGCGAAGGGCGCGCAGGACGTCCTTGAGTCCGGCCAGGACGAAGACGACGCCCACCGCCGCGAGCAGCGCACAGATGATGGTGATGACGCCCCAGAGCACGCGCACGGCGGGGACACTACCAGAAGGCCGCTCGCTGACATGTTTCGCGGCCCGCGCCTCGCACCCTCAGCCCATCACGGCGAAGAGCTGTCGGCACTGGGCCAGGAGCTGGCCGTCCTGGGTCCAGAGCTGCTGGAAGTCCTCCGAGTACCCGCCCCCCGCCTGGAGGGAGCGGCCGGTGCGCAGGAACTGGGCGTCCGGCTTCAGGCCCGCCTGGGGCAGCACCTGGAAGAAGTGCATGGTGAAGTCCACGGTGGCGGCCGGGCGGAAGCCCTCCACGCGCGACAGCACCGCGGGCGGGTACGCGTCCATCAACCCCACGCACAGGGGCGCGTCCAGCACCGTGGGCTCGCGCGGGCGCAGCCAGCCACCCGTCTCCGCGACGGCGGCCCCGGCGTAGGGCGCCGAGCCGATGCAGAAGCGGAACTCGAAGAAGCGACAGAAGTCCGGCATGGGCACGTCGTCCGGCGTCATCGGCACCTCGTGCGGAGGCGGGACTTTCGGGGGCGTCATCTCCATGTATTCGATGGCGCCGCCCCGCGTCGCGCCGAACGTCGCGCTGCCCATGGCCACCATGCCCGCGTCGTTCTCCACGCGCACGGTGGCCTGGGTGACGAGCTTTCCGGCCCGCTCGATTCGCGTCGTCACCCACGCGTCGCCCTCCACCGCCGGCGCGCAGAAGTGCATGGTGAAGGAGCGCACCGGCCGGGCCGCGTCCCCCACCGTGTGCTCCAACGCGCGCAGCGCCGTGCCCGCGACCAGCCCTCCGTACGCGCCCCGGCCCTGGTACCAGGGCGAGGTGAAGCGGATGCGGTAGCGGTTCGGCCCGACGGACTCGGGCGTGGAGGCGGCGAGGAAGGCGGCGGTCATGTCGCGACGCACCGTATCAAGCCACCACCCGCCGCGAAGGGACTGTCAGCGCGAGGCGCGACTCACCGCGACAAGCACCAGTCGATGGGCGGCCGGCCCTTCGACTCCAGGGCCTTGTTCACCGCGCTGAAGGGCTTGCTGCCGAAGAAGCCGCTGCTGGCCGACAGGGGGGACGGGTGCGTGCCCTCGATGACGACGTGGCGACTGGCGTCGATGAGCTTCTTCTTCTTCTGCGCGTACTTGCCCCAGAGCAGGAAGACCACCGGCTCCGTCTTTTCGCTCACCGCGCGGATGACCGCGTCCGTGAAGTCCTCCCAGCCGTGGCCCGCGTGGCTGTTGGGCTTCGCCTGTTGCACCGTCAGCACCGCGTTGAGCAGCAGCACGCCCTGCTCCGCCCAGGCCATCAGCGAGCCGTCCTTGGGACGCGGCACCTTCACGTCCGCCTCCAGCTCCTTGAAGATGTTCACCAGCGAGGGCGGCGAGGGCACCCCGGGCTTCACCGAGAACGCCAGCCCATGCGCCTGCCCAGGCCCGTGGTACGGGTCCTGGCCCAGCAGCAGCACGCGCACGTCCGCATAGGGCGTCAGCCGGAAGGCGGAGAACAGGTCCTCCTCCGAGGGGAAGACGGTGGCCTCCTCGCGCTCCTTCGCCACGAAGCGCTCCAGCTCCTGGAACGAGGGCGAATCCAGAGAGGCCTTCAGCGCCTTCCTCCAGTCCTCCGGCAGCTTGTCCTTCAGCATGTGCGTTCCTCCCCGACCCGCGCGCGGCGGGGCATTGAAACATCCCCGTCCCACGGGGCCCATCCCTTTCGTGCCGGCGTCGGAGGGCCGACAGCTCCCCAGGGAGCAGGCGGGCGGGGACGGCGGGTTCTTGGGGG
>NZ_JABXEM010000030.1:0-57981 GCF_013372595.1 Myxococcus sp. AM011 | reverse complement strand
TTTAGTCGTCGGCAGCGTCAGAGGTGTATAAGAGACAGACGATCCCCTTCTCAGGAGAGTACCCACTTGCCCCAACCCCCTCCGCGCTCGCCGGTTCCGCCGACTGTCCGGACGTCTTCCCCGCCGTCTTCGTCCGCGACCGTCGTGTCTCGGGGCCCCGCGCCGGGCTATGGGCAGCGGAGCGGTCCCCCGGGCGGTGGTCGTCCGGGTGGCCCGGGTGGTCCTGGCGGACGTCCCGGTGGTCCGGGCGGTCCGGGTGGGCGTCCCGGTGGTCCGGGCGGTCGTCCCAGCTATCCGACGTACCAGAGCCAGAGCGCGCGTCCCGGCCAGGGGCCGGTGCGTCCCAGCTCCGCTCCTGGAGCGCAGGGCGTGGCCGGTGGCGCTCCCGCGCCGCAGGGTCCCACCATCATGGTGGGCGGCGTTCCTCACGCCCAGGTGTCTCCGACGGGTGGTCAGGCGCGTCCCACGGCCACGCAGGCCGTCGTCATCTCGCGCCCGCTCATCCAGGTGCGCCGCGTCACCCCCACGGCCGGCCAGGCGAAGCAGTACCCCATGGCGCCGGGTCGCGCGGGCATCCCCGAGCGCCGTGAGTACAAGGTGGTTCCGGACCATCTGGGCCGGGGCCGCGAGCTGGTGGACGTCTCCAAGAACAAGGAGCGGGGCCAGCGCAAGCGCACCAGTGGCGATACGACCAGCGTGTCCAAGCAGGAACTGACGGACATGGTCTGGGGCCGCGTCACCATCCCCATCCGTGGCAAGAAGAAGAAGCCCACGAAGAAGGGCGCCAAGACGCAGATCACCCAGATGGCCGAGGAGAAGAAGGTCATCAAGCTGCAGGAGGGCATCTCGGTGTCCGACCTGGGCCAGCGCATGGGTATCCGCAGCGCGGAGCTCATCAAGAAGCTGATGGCGCAGGGGAAGATGGCCACGGCCAACCAGCTGGTGGACGCCGACACGGCGGAGACCATCGCCGCCGACTACGGCTGGAAGATCGAGCGCGTGGGCTTCGAGGTGGAGGACTACCTGCCCGAGGTGGAGGCCCGTCCCGAGGACGAGCGTCCTCGTCCGCCGGTCGTCACCATCATGGGCCACGTCGACCACGGCAAGACGAGCTTGCTGGACGCCATCCGCAGCGCCAATGTGGCGTCGGGCGAGGCGGGCGGCATCACCCAGCACATCGGCGCGTACAGCATCACCACCGCGCGGGGTGACGTCACCTTCCTGGATACACCGGGCCACGAGGCCTTCACGTCCATGCGCGCCCGCGGCGCCAACGTGACGGACATCGTGGTGCTGGTGGTGGCCGCCGACGACGGCGTGATGCCGCAGACGGTGGAGGCCATCAAGCACGCGAAGGCGGCGGAAGTCCCCATCGTCGTCGCCATCAACAAGATGGACGTGCCCGGCGCCAACCCGGACCGCGTGAAGAAGGACCTGGCCGCCCACGAGCTCGTCCCGGAAGAGTGGGGCGGCGACACCATCATGGTTCCCGTCTCGGCCAAGACGAAGCAGAACCTGGACCTGCTGCTGGAGAACCTGGCGCTGCAGGCCGAGGTCCTCGAGCTCACGTCCAACCCGAACCGCCCGTCGGTCGGCGCCATCATCGAGGCCAAGCTGGACCGCGGCCGTGGCCCGGTCGCCACGGTGCTGGTGCAGGAAGGCACGCTCAAGCTGGGCGACGCCGTCGTCACCGGCTCGCACTACGGCCGGGTCCGCGCGATGAACAACAGCCGCGGCGAGATGGTGAAGGAAGTCAAGCCGGGCTACTGCGCGGAGGTCATCGGCCTGTCCGGTGTCCCCAGCGCGGGTGACGCCATCAACGTGGTGGCGGACGAGAAGGCGGCCAAGCAGATCGCCGAGCACCGCAACATGAAGGAGCGGCAGACCGAGCTCGGCAAGGTCAGCCGTGAGTCCCTGGAGCAGCTGTTCGCCAAGACGAAGGCGGGCGGCGGTCCCAAGGAACTGCGCGTCGTCATCAAGGCGGACGTGCAGGGCTCGGCCGAGGCCGTCAAGCAGGCCGTCCAGAAGCTCTCCACCCACAAGGTCAAGGTGGAGGTCGTCCACTCCGGTGTGGGCGCCATCACCGAGGGCGACGTGATGCGGGCGGCCGCCTCCAAGGGCGTGGTGCTCGGCTTCAACGTCCACCCGGAGTCGGGTGCGGAGGCCGCGGCCAAGGCTCAGGAAGTCAACCTGCAGAGCTACACCATCATCTACGAGCTCATCGACGGGGTGCGCTTGGAGATGGAGGGCCTGCTGGAGCCCATCCGCACGGAGAAGAAGCTGGGCCGCGCGGAGGTCCGCAGCACCTTCAACGTTCCTCGCCTGGGCACCATCGCCGGCGCGGCGGTGTTGGACGGTGTGATGAAGCGAGGCGCCATCGTTCGCCTCATCCGCGAGAACAAGCAGCTGTTCGCCGGGAAGATGGCGTCGCTGCGGCGCTTCAAGGACGACGTCAAGGAGGTCGCTCAGGGCTTCGAGTGCGGTATCGGCATCGAGAACTTCAACGACCTCAAGGCCGGCGACATCATCGAGGCCTACGAGATCGAAGAGACCCGGCAGAGCCTCACCTAGTCTTCGGCCGCGTGTCCTCTCGCCCCCGGGAAGGCCCCACCTTCCCGGGGAGGTTTCGCCCTGGGGGCCTCGCGCAGTCGCCAGGTCCCCCGGGGTCGGGGGATTGGCATGTTCGTAGGTGTCGCACGTCTCACCCTCCAGATTCCGGACAGCGGGTCGCTGAAGTCCAAGCGACAGGTGTTGCGCCGGGTGACGGACCGGGTGAAGGCTCGCTTCAACGTGGCCGTGGCCGAGGTGGACGACCAGGACCTCTGGCAGAAGGCCTCGCTCGCCCTCTCGGTGGTGGGAAATGACCGCCGCCACGTGGACGAGCAACTGGAGAAGGTCATCCACTTCATCGAGGAGATGTACGTCGCCCCGCTGATGGCGCGGGAGACGGAGATCTTCGCCTTTGGAGATCAGCTCTTCGCCGCCGGCGGTACGGCGGGTGCCGGGGCCGAGCAGTCCGCCCTGGACGACGAGGACGAAGCACCGCTGTCGCCGGAAGCGGCGGCGGCCCAGTCGGAGGCGGCCATTGCTCGCTTCCTGCGGGGCGAGCGGGCCTCCCTGGCGGAGGCCGAGGGGTTGGGTGAGTGGGAGCGCCGTCATGACGGCGACAACGACGGCGACCCCGGTACGGGCCGCCCGTCACCGTCGGGCGGTGGACGGATGACGCTGGACGAGGCGCGGGTTCGAGCCCGCTCCCTGCGCAACCCGCGAGACTGGGAGAAGAAATGACGACGCATTCCCGACCCGAGCGAGTGGGGCAGGAAATCCAGGTGGCCATCGGCGACCTGCTGACCCGGGGCGAGCTGAGAGACCCGCGCATCGGCTACATCACGATTACCGGGGTGAAGGTCTCCCCGGACCTCCGCGTGGCCCGTGTCTTCTACTCGATGATTGGCACGGCCGAGGAGCGCTCGGACACGCAGAAGGGGCTGGAGGCGGCCAAGGGCTTCGTGCGCCGCCACGTGACGTCCGCCGTCAACCTGCGCGTCTCGCCGGAGATCTTCTTCTCGTTCGACGAGTCCGTGGGCGAGGGGGACAAGATCGACCGTCTGCTTCGCGAGGTCCGGAGCAAGGAAGGCTGGTAGTT
Organism: Myxococcus sp. AM011; assembly: GCF_013372595.1. NCBI lineage: Bacteria > Pseudomonadati > Myxococcota > Myxococcia > Myxococcales > Myxococcaceae > Myxococcus > Myxococcus sp. AM011. The sequence continues at coordinate 54,335 of NZ_JABXEM010000030.1, read as the reverse complement.
CCAGCCCCGGGCCCACAAGATTGGCGCGACATGGACGGCGTCCTCGTCATCGATAAGCCCTCTGGCCCCACGTCCTTCGACGTGGTGCGACAGGTGCGCTCGCTGTTGAGAATCAAGAAGGTGGGTCATACGGGGACGTTGGACCCCATGGCCACCGGAGTGCTGCCCCTGTGTCTGGGAGAGGCCACCAAGGTGGCCGGCTTCATCACCGAGGGCGACAAGGCCTACGACGCCACGGTGCGCCTGGGCGCGGAGACGGACACCCAGGACGCACAGGGGCAGGTGACGGCGCGTGGGGAGGTGCCCGCGCTGACGCCCGCACTCCTGGAAGCCGCGCTGGCGCGCTTCCGAGGAAGCTTCGACCAGGTGCCGCCCATGTATTCGGCGGTGAAGGTGGCCGGGAAGCGACTGTACGAGCTGGCCCGCGCTGGCGAGGAAGTGGAGCGCGCCGCCCGTCACGTGACGGTGTACGAGCTGGTGCTGCGGGACTTCTCCGCGGACCGCCTCCACCTGTCCGTGCGCTGCTCCAAGGGCTTCTTCGTTCGCACCCTGGCCTTCGACCTGGGTCGGGTGTTGGGCTGCGGGGCCCACCTGGAGGCGCTGCGGCGCACGGCCAGCGGCCCCTTCGTGCTGGCTCGGGCGCTGCCGCTCGCGGACGTGCCGGCCCTGTTGAAGGACGGGACGCTGGCCTCGCGGCTGGTGCCCATCGCCGAGGCCCTGGTCGACCTGCCCGAGGTGCGGGTGGGGGCGGAAGACGCCAAGCGGGTGTCCCACGGCGTGCCGGTGGAGGTGGCTCCCTCCTCGTTGCGTCCGGGCCGGCTGCGCGTGACGGGCCCGGACGGGGCACTGCTGGCGGTGGCGGAGGGCGTGGGTGGACGGCTGCGCTACCTGCGAGTGCTCGTCTAGGCCCGGCTGCCCCCTGGCTGTGCGTCTTCACACGCTCCACCTCTCGTGAGGCGCACGGGCAGGCGTCCAAGGTTGACCCTGGGTAGGGTGAAGCTTATAAGCCCCCCGCTCGTTAGAAGTGGAGCATGAGACCCGGTCTGTACCCCTCCGCGGACCTGGGCGACTCAAGTGGAATCACTCCGGAGCGGGGTACGAAGGACAGAATCACATGTCGCTGCATCAGGAGCGCAAGTCGGAGTTGGTGACGAAGTTCAGGACCCACGAGACGGACACCGGGTCCCCTGAAGTGCAGGTGGCGCTGCTGTCCGAGCGCATCAACCAGCTCACCGAGCACTTCAAGACGCACAAGAAGGACCACCACTCCCGCCGCGGTCTGCTGAAGCTGGTCGGTCAGCGTCGCCGGCTTCTGGACTACCTGAAGTCGAAGGACGTCACCCGCTACAAGAAGCTCATCGAGAGCCTCGGCATCCGCAAGTAGGCATCTCGGTAGGACCCGGGGCGCTGGTTCAACCAGCGCCCCGCGCGTTTCAGACGCAGGGAATTGGCAGGACGAAGAGCAGTTGAGAAGCGGTGGGTGGTGGCGGGCAAGGGAGTGGTGCCGACGGAGGTTTTGGTTTCCGTTCGGACCGGCTGACACGGTGTCGGCCGGTGCGATCAGGGATCAAAAGTTCCGAGACATCCCTCCGGCGCTCCGCAAGCGCCCTTCCGCAGTACAGGCTGGCGGTTGCCTGTCATGTGCCTGTTTCGGGCCTTGGCGACCGCTCATACACCCCGAGGGCCCTCCCGGGGTGCCAGGTCCCTTGCGGGCCAGGTGCGTGCGGTGGGGTCCTCGCCCGAAGAATACCGAGGCAAGGACATGCTGAAGAAGAGCGTCAAGATTGGCGAGAGCGAGCTGAGCATTGAAGTGGGTCGTCTGGCCAAGCAGGCGGATGGCTCCGTGGTGGTGCGCTACGGCGACACCATGCTGCTCGTGACGGCGGTAAGCGCGCGCGAGAAGAAGGACATCGACTTCCTGCCGCTGACGGTGGAGTACCAGGAGAAGCTGTACTCGGCGGGCCGCATCCCCGGCAGCTACTTCAAGCGCGAGGGCCGGCTGACGGAGAAGGAGACGCTGGCCTCCCGCGTGGTGGACCGCTCCCTGCGTCCCCTGTTCCCGGAAGGCTACGCGTACGAGACGCAGGTCATCGCCAGCGTCATCTCCGCGGACCCGGAGAACGAGGGCGACGTGCACGGCATCACCGGCGCCTCCGCGGCGCTGTGGGTGTCGGACATCCCGTTCGACGGTCCCCTCGCAGGCATTCGCGTGGGCCGCGTGGGCGGTCAGCTGGTGGCCAACCCCACCGCGAAGCAGCGTGAGCAGAGCGACCTCGACCTGGTCATGGCGGTCAGCCGCAAGGCCATCGTCATGGTGGAAGGCGGCGCGGAAGAGGTGTCCGAGGCGGACATGGTCGCCGCGCTGGACTTCGGCTTCCAGGCCGCCCAGCCCGCGCTGGACCTGCAGGACGAGCTGCGCCGCGAGCTGAACAAGCAGGTCCGCTCGTTCGACAAGCCGGCCACCGTGGACGAGGGCCTGCGCTCCAAGGTGCGCGAGCTGGCGATGGACGGCATCAAGGCCGGCTACGCCATCAAGGAGAAGGGCGCCCGCTACGATTCGCTCTCCAAGACGAAGAAGGAGACCATCGCGAAGCTCAAGGAGCAGCTCGCGGAGGCCTACTCCCCGCTGGTGGAGAAGCACGCCAAGCAGGTGGTGGAAGACCTCAAGTACGAGCACATGCGCGAGATGACGGTCAACGGCGGCCGCATCGGCGACCGCGGTCACGACGTGGTTCGCTCGATTACGAACGAAGTGGGCGTGCTCCCGCGCACCCACGGCAGCGCCGTGTTCACCCGCGGCGAGACGCAGGCGCTCGTGGTGGCCACGCTGGGCACCAGCGATGACGAGCAGCGGCTGGAGATGCTGGGAGGCATGTCCTTCAAGCGCTTCATGCTGCACTACAACTTCCCCCCGTTCAGCGTGAACGAGACCAAGCCGCTGCGCGGCCCGGGCCGTCGTGAAATCGGCCACGGAGCGCTGGCGGAGCGCGCGCTGCGCAACATGGTGCCGAAGAGCGAGTCCTTCCCGTACACGGTTCGCCTCGTGTCGGACATCCTCGAGTCCAACGGCTCCTCCTCCATGGCCTCCGTGTGCGGTGGCACGCTGGCGCTGATGGACGCGGGTGTCCCCATCAAGTCGCCGGTGGCCGGCATCGCCATGGGCCTGGTGAAGGAGGGCGAGAAGATCGCCATCCTGTCCGACATCCTCGGTGACGAGGACCACCTGGGCGACATGGACTTCAAGGTGTGCGGCACCAGCAAGGGCATCACCTCCATCCAGATGGACATCAAGATCACCGGTCTCACCACGGAGATCATGAGCCGCGCGCTGGAGCAGGCGCGTCAGGGCCGCATCCACATCCTGGGCGAGATGCTCAAGACGCTGGCGCAGCCCCGCAAGGAAATCAGCCAGTACGCGCCCCGCATCACCACCATCCAGATTCGCCCCGAGTTCATCAAGAACGTCATCGGGCCGGGCGGCAAGGTCATCAAGGACATCATCGCTCGCACGGGCGCGGCGATTAACATCGAGGACTCCGGCCGGGTGGACATCGCCAGCGCGAACGGCGAGGCCGTGAAGGCCGCCATCGCGATGATTCAGGCGCTGACCCGCGAGGCGGAAATCGGGAAGATCTACACGGGCACCGTGCGGAAGATCGCCGAGTTCGGCGCCTTCGTGGAGCTGTTCCCGGGCACCGACGGCCTCATCCACATCTCCGAGCTGTCCGACAAGCGCGTCAAGAGCGTCTCCGACGTGCTGAGGGAGGGCGACGAGGTGCTGGTGAAGGTGGTCAGCATCGACAAGACGGGCAAGATTCGCCTGTCGCGCAAGGAGGCGATGGCGGAGCGCGCGGCGACCCAGCAGGGTGCCGCTGACGCTGTCGCCGCACAGCCGGCCCCCGAGGCCACCCAGCCCGACGCGAAGGCCTGATTGACGCCTCGCGTCCGAGCCTCCTCGTGAGGCTCGGAGTCGTGCCAACGCCCCCTTCCGCCACCGCGCGGGAGGGGGTGTTTTCGTTTGGGACGGCACTGGCTTAGACCTGGGGGTGGGGGCCGTGCGTTGGAGGCACGAGCCCCGCCTTCCGGAGGCCCCGTTGCCGCCCCGTCCGCCGTCCGCCACGCCACAGCCTTCCACCGGCTTCATCACCGACGTCTCGCGTCTGCTGGGCTCCTTCCGGTGGGCCTTCATGCCCCTGGGCCTTCTCGCCCTGGTGGCGGTGGGCGTGCACGCGGCGGCGGACACGCTGGACGACCGGCTGGTGGCGGTGGTGGACCGCGTGGACGCGGCCTTCGATGGCCTGGTGGGGCGCTACGACGTGACGGCGCCCATGGTGGAGTGGGTGTCGCTGGAGCTGCGCACGCGCATCGCTCGCATCCTGGCGCTGACCTGGGAGCTGGCCGCGGACCTGGTGCTGGCGCTGCCGGCCCTGGGCTACCGCGAGGCGAAGTCGGCCGCGGTGAAGCCCGCCGAGTCGTGGCGCGCGGCGCTGGAGGGCCCGGCGGAGAAGCCCTCATGGCGCGCGCTGTGGCGACGCTGTCTGCGCCAGCCCACGCCCATGCGCTGGCTCCGGCCCCTGTCCACCGCCGCGGTGGTGGTGGCCGGCGCGTGCACGGTGGCGAAGCTGATGCAGGGCACGGTGTACCTGTCGTGGCGTGAGCTGATGGGGGACCAGGTCTCGGACTGGGTCGCCAGGGGCCTGGCGCTGGGGGCACTGGTGGGCGTGCTGGCCACGCTCGGGTGGCGCGCGGTGCTGCGCAACCTCCAGCACGCGGACGCGGCCTGCGCTCAGGAGCGCGGCAGACGGGCCTTCACCCGGGGCCTCTTGGGATGCGCGGTGGTGGTGCCCCTGGCACTGGCCGCCGTGCTGGACGCCACTCCACTCCTCTCCTTCCTGCGCTGAGGACCGCCATGTTCGCGAGCCGCGCCAGGGGACTGCTGGACTTCTGCATGGCGGTGCTGTGCGTGTGGACGGCGTACCACCACACGCCCGCGGGCGCGCTGGTGCGCAAGGCCTCCGCCTGGGCCTTCTCCACGAAGAGCACCGCAAGGCCGTTGCTGGCGTACTACGATGGCATGACGGGCACCTCGCTCGCCGCGCCCATGCTGGCGCCCGAGGTGTCCCTGGTGCGGCCGCTGACGGATGCGGAGTCGCTGGCCTGGGGCACGCACCTCGCCTTGAAGGGCCTGGATGCGCGTGCGCGGGAGCCCTCCGCGGCGCTGGCCCAGGAACTGGGGATTCCCCTGGACCGGCTGTTGGACCCCGTGGAGGGGCCCATCGCCGCGCGCAGGCTCCACGCCGCGCTGGAGGGAGACTTCCCTCGAGAGGAGGCTCGACTCACGGCCCTCTTCGTCGGCCGCGTCCCCGCGCGCTACGCCCAGGAACGCGTGGTGGCCGAAGGCGGGGTGCCGACGCTGGAGGCGCTCAACCGGCAGCTTCCTCCCGGCTTCGAGACGGCCTCGGTGGGCGCGGCTCAGGCGCTGGCGTTGTCCACCGCCTTCGGGCTCGCGTGGCCCGTGTCTGAGAGCGCGCGGGTGTCGAGCCCGTTCGGCGAGCGGTACCACCCCGTGCTGGGCATGCGGCGGATGCACACGGGCGTGGACCTGAGCGTGCCCACGGGGACGGCGGTGTCGGCCGTGGCGGAGGGCGTGGTGCGGCGTGCGAGCGAGGACGCGGTGAATGGCCGCGTCCTGGTGCTGGACCATGGCCGGGGCGTGACGACGGCGTACTGCCACAACTCGGAGCTGCTGGTGCGGGTGGGGGAGCGGGTGACGCGCGGGCAGCTCATCTCTCGCTCTGGCAACACCGGTCGCTCCACGGGGCCTCATCTCCACTATCAGTTGGAGCTGGCCTCCCGACCCATGGACCCGCTCAAGTTCCGCGCCTCCGTTCGAGCCGTGTCCCACGACAGCGCACCCTGAGCGGCCGGCTCCCGACGCCGGGCTTCGAGGCTGGAGCGCGTTCCAGCGCCTCTCGGCTTCCCTGGGCTGTCGTCGTTTTCGCGGACAACCCGTGACGTCGGCGCGCGAACTGGAGACGGGGCAGGGCTGTGGTACATCCGCGCCATGGCCTCGTCCCTCACCGTGCAGGTGCGCCGCGTGCGTGCCCATCCGGAGCCCTTGCCGCTTCCCCGCTACGAGACGGAGCTCGCCGCCGGGCTGGATTTGAGAGCGGATATCGAAGGGGAGCAGGTGCTCGCGCCGCTGGCGAGGCTGGCGGTGCCCACGGGCCTCGCGCTGGGGTTGCCCCCAGGGTACGAGGGGCAGGTGCGGCCTCGCTCGGGGCTGGCGCTGCGCCACGGAATCACCCTGCTCAACTCACCTGGGACGGTGGATGCGGACTACCGGGGGGAGGTGCAGGTCATCCTCGTCAACCTCTCCAGCGAACCCTTCACGCTGCGTCGGGGCGACCGGGTGGCGCAGCTGGTGGTGGCGCCGGTGACGTCCGCCAGGCTGGAAGAGGTCGACGTCCTCGACGTCACGTCACGGGGGGGGAGCGGCTTCGGTTCCACCGGCCGTTAGCAAAGGGAAGCCGACGGCATCGTTCCTTGATGACAGGGGAGCGTGCAGAATATGAGGCCGGACCGCATCCCCCGCTCGCGGTCCGCCTTCGACCGGCCCCAGGAGTCCGACTGCTTTGCTCTGCTACCGCTGCGGCAGCCACGTCCCCGAGACGACCGACACCTGTCCCACCTGCGGGATGAAGTACGACGCGGCCGCGCGACAATCGGCCGGTGTCGTCCGCAAGCGTGGCCTGGAAGGCGCCCCCTACAAGGCGGGGGACGTCGTCGCTGGTCGCTACGCCATCCAAGAGGTGGTGGGCTCCGGCCCCATGGGCTTCGTCTTCCGCGCCCAGGACGAGGAGATCGACGTCGAGGTCGCCCTGAAGACGGTGCACCCGCGCCTCGTCCAGCAGCCCGAGGAGCGCACCCAGTTCGCGTTCTCCATGCGGGTGGGCAAGAAGCTCAACCACCCCAACCTGCTGCGCGTCTACGAAGAAGGGCTCGACGGTGAGCGCCCCTTCTTCACCATGCAGTTGCTGGAGGGCATGACGCTGCGGCGGATGATGGAGCAGCGCGCCTCGCGCGGGCAGCTCTTCTCGCTCAAGGACGTGGAGCCCCTGCTGGCGCAGATGGCGGCGGCGCTGGACGCGGCCCATCGCTTCGGTCCGCACTCCGACCTCAAGCCGGAGAACGTCATCGTCCTGCCGGACCTGCTGAAGGTGACGGACTACGGGCTCGGGCTCGCCGTGCCGCAGCTTCCCTTCGTCCAGGCGCAGAAGGGGCACCGCGCGGATGTCTACGTCGCTCCCGAGTATGTCGCGGGCGGTGAGCTGGACACGCGGATGGACGTGTACTCGCTGGGCGTGGTGATGGGGGAGATGCTCACGGGACTGGTGCCGTCCGACGGCGTGGTGCCCGGCCTCACGTCGCTGCACCCGGACCTGCCCACGTCCTTCGAGGCGCTCTACCGGCGCGCGCTCAACATCAACCCGCTGGCCCGGCCAAAGACGGCGGGCGAGCTGCACGCGGAGTTCGCCAGCATCCTCGCGCGTGCCCCCGCGGCGGTCGCCACGCACGTGCGCTCGGTGCCTCCGCCCGTGGGCTCGGCGCAGGCGGCCGCGGTGCGGATGTCCGCGCGTCCACCGCCTCCGGTGCCCACGGACATGATGCCCGTCCCCACCGGCATCGTGACGTCGCCGAAGCCCGCCGCGCACGTCGAGGAGGAGCCTCCTCCGCCGGACGCGACGCAGCCGCTCGACGCGGCGACGCTGGCCGCCATCATCGGCGCGAACCCTGGCTCGTCCCAGCACCTCACCGAGCAGGCGCTGCCATTCATCACCGCGTCCGCCGCGCGGGCCGCCATGGACGCTCCGCAGAGCGGGCGCTCCGCTTCCGAGTCGTCGCAGGGTGGACGCTCCGCCAGGGGCGCCGCCGAGCCCGCTCACGGTGGGCGCCTGCCTCCCGAGCCTGTCGCCGCCCGGGGTGGCGCGCCCGCGCCGCGTCCCTCGGGTCCGGCGCCCGCCGCCCCGCCGCGCCCGTCGCCCAAGGCCAAGGGACTAGACTCGGCGGGACAAGAGCCCGCTCCTTCCGATTCAGGGCCGCGGTCGGCGCGCGGGCTGGAGTCCTCCCCCGCGTCCTCCGGGCCGCGCCCCCTGGCACGCACGCTGGACGCCGCGCCCGCCGTGCCGGTGCCGGCCATCCGCACGGCGCGCACGCTGGAGTCCTCTCCGGCGCTGTCGGGTCCTCGCACGGTGGACTCGCCCATCACCTCGGCGGCGCGCTCGGCGCCGCGCATCGCTCCCACCCAGCGGTCCACGCGTCCGTCGAAGTCCTCGTCCTCGCGTCGCCGCTCGGCGTTCATCTGGATGGTGGTGCTGACGGTGGGAGGGCTCACGCTGGGCGCCGGTGGCGGTTACCTGCTCTTGCGCCACCTGCGGTCGACCCAGCGGACCGCGCCGGTGGTTCCCCTGGGAGGGCCGTCCGCTCGCCCGGTGGTGCCGGAAGCCAATGCTCCTCCGCTCGTCGCGCTGGCGGGAGAGTGCCCGGAGGGAATGCGACTGGTGAGCGGTGGGTCTTTCCGACGTGGAAGGGCCCGGGACGACAGCGAGGCGCAGGTGGATGAGCCCGAGTACGAGAACATCCAGGTGGGCTCTTTCTGCGTGGATGAGTTCGAGTACTCGGGCTCGAGGAAGAAGGGCGGCGCCCCTCGGGTGGAAGTGACCTGGGAGCAGGCGCGAGGGCTGTGTGAGGCCGCGGAGAAGCGGCTCTGCACGGCCGATGAGTGGGAGAAGGCATGCAAGGGACCGGGCAACGCGCGCTACGCCTACGGCGACGAGTACGTTCCGGGCATGTGCAACACGAAGGTCTCCATGCAGGAGACCCCTCCCGCGGTCGCTCCCTCGGGGGCCTTCTCTCAATGCGTGTCACGGGGTTACGGCGTGTCGGACCTCTCCGGAAACGTGGCGGAGTGGACGAGCACCGTGATTCCCAATCGGGGCGCCGTGCAGAAGGGCGGCTCGTTCAACGACCCGCAGCTCGCATCGAGGTGCAGCGCGAGGGTCTTCAGCGCTCGGGAGAAGACCTCGCTCTCCGTGGGCTTCCGTTGCTGCGCGAGCGTGAAGCCATGAGCTGGCGGGCCCTCGCGCTCCTGCTCTTGCTGGTGGTGCCAGGGGCCGTGGGGGCTCAAGGCGCCACCCGTCCGCGCGTGGTGGCGGTGAAGTCCGCCAACCTGGCGCCCTATGCCTCCGTCATCGCCGGCTTCGCCGCGGAGGCCCGCGCGGAGGTGCAGGAGATGACGCTGGACGAGAGTCCCGCCACCGCCGCGCGCATCTTCAAGAAGCTGGCGGCCCAGAAGCCCGCGCTGGTGCTGGCGCTCGGGCCACTGGCCGCCAACGCCGCGCGCCGCTCGCTGGGCGAGGACGTGCCCGTCCTCTTCGCCATGGTGCCGTACTTCGAGAAGTACGGCCTGGAGGGCCCCAACGTCACCGGCATCTCCCTCACCAGTGACTTGGGCCCGGAGCTGGAGGCGCTGCTCGCGGTGGCGCCCAAGACCCGACGCGTGGGCATGGTGCATGACCCGCGCTTCTCCGCCGGCACGGTGACGCAGGCGCAGACGTCCGCCGGGTCCCGGAGCCTGTCCATCCTCCCGCTGGAGGTGGACTCGCCCGGCAAGGTGGGCAAGGTGCTGGAGGGCGCCGCTGGCCGCGTGGACGCGCTGCTGATGGTGGCGGACAAGACGGTGGGCAACGCCGCCGTGGTGCAGGAACTCATCGCCTTCGCGCAGTCGAAGCGGCTGCCGCTGGTGGCGCTCACGCCGAGCCAGGTGAAGGAGGGCGCGTCGCTGGCGCTGTCCCCCAGCCCCATGGCCATTGGCCTGCAAGCGGGCCGGCTGGCCAACCGCATCATCCACGAGAAGGTCGACCCGGGCGCGCTGGCGGTGGCGCAGCCGGAGGGGTTGGACCTGTCCATCAATCTCACCACCGCCCGGAAGTTGGGCCCGTCCTCCGAGTCCGTGCTGGAGCTGCTCCGGTTCGCGGCGCGGAAGGACTTTGCCGTGAAGGTCTACGAGTGATTCCCCGATACAGCCGACAGGAGATGTCCAACCTCTGGAACGACGTGGCCCGCTTGCGCCGGTGGCGCGACGTGGAGCTCGCCGCGCTGGAGGGCATGGTGGAGGCGGGACTGGCCCCGCGAGAGGCGCTGGAGGACTGCCTCCAGAAGGCCGGAGACTTCACGCTCGAGGACGCCGCGCGCATCGACGAAATCGAGCGCACCACCAAGCACGACGTCATCGCCTTCCTCACCTTCATGGAGGAGCGCGTGGGCCCCAGCGCGCGCTGGCTGCACCTGGGCATGACGTCCTCGGACGTGCTGGACACGTCCCTGGCGATGACGCTGCGCGACGCCGTGGACCTCATCCTCCAGGATTTGGAGCGGGTGATGGCGGCGGTGGAGAAGCGCGCCTTCGAGCACAAGCACACGCTCCAGATGGGCCGCAGCCACGGCATCCACGCGGAGCCGGTGACGTTCGGCCACAAGCTGGCCATCTGGTACGACGAGCTCCGCCGTGCTCGCACGCGGCTCCTGCACGCGCGGGAGACCATCGCCACGGGCATGATTTCCGGCGCGGTGGGAACCTTCGCGCACCTGCCTCCGGCCGTGGAGGAGCACGTCTGCAAGAAGCTGGGCCTGAAGGCCGCGCCCGCCTCCAGTCAGGTGGTGCAGCGTGACAGGCACGCGGAGTACTTCACCTCGCTGGCGCTGCTGGGCTCCAGCATCGAGAAGTTCGCGGTGGAGATCCGCCATCTGCAGCGCACCGAGGTGCGCGAGGTGGAGGAGCCCTTCACCGCCGGGCAGAAGGGCTCCAGCGCGATGCCGCACAAGCGCAACCCCATCCTCTCGGAGAACCTCACGGGCCTGGCGCGCCTGTTGCGCGGCTACGCGGTGAGCGCCATGGAGGACGTGGCGCTGTGGCACGAGCGGGACATCTCCCACTCCTCCGTGGAGCGCGTCATCGGCCCGGACGCCACCGTCCTCGCGGACTTCATGCTGATGCGCTTCGCCCGGCTGATGGAGGACCTGCGCGTCTACCCGGAGCAGATGAAGAAGAACCTGGACCTGCTCGGCGGCGTGGTGAACTCGCAGCGGCTCCTGCTGGAGCTGGCGCGCAAGGGCATGGACCGACAGGCCGCCTACGTCATCGTCCAGCGCAACGCGATGAAGCTCTACGAGGAGGGCGTGGACTTCCGGCAGGCGCTGCTCGCGGACGAGGACCTGCGCAAGATGATGACGCCCGAGGAGATCAACGACTGCTTCTCCCCGGGCTACCACACGCGGCACATGGACGACGTCTTCCGCCGCGTCTTCGGCCGGAGCGAGTAGCGCCCCGCCGTCCTGCTGGGAGGGCTACTTCAGGTAGCCCTTCTGGCGGAGGTTCTGTTCGATTCGCGCGTGCACGTCTCCCGGCTCGAGCGCGAGCGTCGTCCCCGTAATCTGCTCGAAGGCGGCCACGTACTTGGTGGCCAGCTCCACGCGGACGTCATCGGGGATGGGCGGGGGCGTGCCCTGGCCGGAGAAGTTCCGCTCGCGGATGAGCCACTGGCGGATGTTCTCCTTGTCCAGCATGCGCTGGTCCTCGCCCTTGGCGAAGCGGGCCTCGTACTCGTCCGCCACCCAGTAGCGGCTGGAGTCCGGGGTGTGCATCTCGTCGATGACGTAGATGTCGTCGCCCACCTTGCCGAACTCGTACTTGGTATCGACGAGGATGAGGCCGCGCGTGCGCGCCCACTTCTGGCCCTCGGCGAACAGGCCGCGCGCCGCCTCGGTGATGCGCGCCCAGTCGCGTGCGCTGGCGAGGCCCTTCGCGAGAATCTCCTTCTCTGAGATCGGCTCGTCGTGCAGCCCGTACTCCGCCTTGGTGGACGGGGTGATGATGGGCTCGGGGAAGGCCGCGTCCTTGCGGAGGCCCGCGGGGAAGGGCAGGCCGTAGGCGGTGTGCGTGCCCTTTTCGTAGTCGCGCCACAGGCTGCCCGTCAGGTAGCCGCGAATCACCACCTCCACCGTGAAGGGCTGGCAGGCGCGCGCCACGGTGACGTTGGCGTCCGGCACGTCGAGCACGTGGTTGGGGCAGATGTGCTTCGTGCGCTCGAACCAGAAGGCGGCGAGCCGGTTGAGCACCTCGCCCTTGAAGGGGATGGTGGTGAGCACGTGGTCGAACGCGGAGAGCCGGTCCGTCGTCACCAGGACGAGCGTGTCGCCGCTCCGGTACGTGTCACGGACCTTGCCGCGGTAGTGCTGACCGAGCGCCGGCAGATTCGTCTGCTGGAGCGTATGGGGAAGCTGAGCGTGAAGAGCGGAGGTATTCACTGGCGCCTCGCGGCCCGCCCCCCTGGAAAGTGGGGCACGGCGAGAGAAGGGTGGGCCTGTTGCTGAGGCGCGGGACTCTACTGGAGCGTGGCCGGCATGGAAGCAGGACCGTAGGACGCCGCCAGGTAGAGGAACGCCGGGTTGACGCGCAGGATGCCGTCCACGTAGGCGACCGCATACGGAGCGCCGGACGCCCGGTCCACCTGGACCGCGCTCTCCGGCTGGATGCCCCAGTGCGCCAGCAGCGTGCGGGCCACCAGCTCCGCCGCCTCACGCTCGGACAGCCCCTGCAGGCTCTCCCGCCGGTCTTCCGGCCAGCGCTCCGCGGCGCGGGCCTCCAGCACCAGCTCGATGGCCTTGCCCGCGTCAGGCGCCTGGAACAGGTCCATGCGCGAGTCGAAGCCGGGCGCGGCGAGCAGCTCACCGTGCTGGCTGATGGGGAAGAGCACCAGCGCCTGCGCCGCCTGCCCGGCCTCCAGGTCCGACTGACGGGCCACCTCGCGGAACATCTCGAGGCGCGTCGCGGGGGACTCGAACTCCAGGAACTCTGGCGGATGCGACAGCGCCTGACGGGCACTCATGGTCGCGCGCACGGGCGTGCCCGCACCGCCACAAGCGGTGAGCACGGAGACGAGCGAGAGGAGCAACCCAGGGAGCCAGCGACGCATACGCGCGGGAATATACCGATCTGCACCAGGATCAACCAGCTAAACTCGGAGGCATGCGTCCTGGGGAGCAACTCCCCGACGTTCCTCCCCGGACGCGCCCGTGGACCCGGGAGTGTGCGTGGTTGGCACCCCGTCTCTCACCTGACTCGACGCGCTGGAGCGGATGGTTGAAACGGGTGGAGCCAGACCCGGCGCGAGGCGGAGCAAGAGCTCACGGCCTTCCAGCAACCAGGTCTCGCGGTGGCGCGGGGCACCTCTCCCTGGAGATTCAGTCAGGGAGGAGAGAAGACCCCGGCGCCGCTGCGAGAACGACGGCGGAAACTTAAGCCGCGTCCTTCTTGTACGTCTCGCCGTGGTGCTTCTCGCACAGGCCGGCCTTGAACGTCTTGGTGCGGCAACCGTCCTTGGAGCAGGTGCGGTAGCGCGAGTGGGGCAGGTCGCCCTGGCGCCACTGCTTGAAATGGAAGAAGCAGTAGCTCTTGGCGCGGTAGGGGCGCTTGCAGCCCTCCACGGTGCACGCCTTCTTGCCGCTGCCCTTGGCGGTGCGGGGCCAGTGGGTGAGCTTCTTCTGGGTCGTCGGGGTGGCCTCGGCCATTGTGGAACCTCTCCTGCGAAACGATACGGGTACCTCGGCGCCACGAGCACGTGGACCATCCGCCGGGTACGAAAAAGGCGCACTGTCTAGCGCCCATGCCACCCGAACGCAAGGAGACGCCGGAAGACCGGTGTCCGCGCGGGTGTCAAGGCGCCGGAGCGCCGTCCTCGGAACCCGGGCCGGCGGGCTCCGCTTCCGGGGCCGTGGGTGGGAGCGTCTTCGCCCTGGGAACGGGCGACAGCAGGTCGTCCAGCACGGAGGACTGGCCCCGGGTCGGCCGCCGCCCTTGCCGCCGGGAGGAGGCGAGGGTGGGGGCGGGAGCTTCCTCGCTCGGCATCTCCTCCAGCCGGACCTTGAGCCGCATCGGCTTGCCCAGCCGGTGGATGCGCAGCCGCACATCATGGCCCACGCCACGGGCCGCCACCTGCCAGCGCAGGGTGTGAGCCCGCCGCACGCGCCGCGTGTCGAGCCCGATGATGACATCGCCGTGGTGCAGCCCCGCGCGCTCGCCCGGGCCTCCCTCCACCACCTCCGTCACCACCACGCCCTGGCCGTGGCCCAGGTTGAAGGCCTCGGCGACCTCGGGCGAGTAGTCCTGCACGCTGATGCCCAGCCAGCCCCGGCGCACGCGCCCGTGGGCCCGCAGCTGCGGAATCACCGTCTTCGCGATGTCGATGGGAATGGCGAAGCCGATGCCCTGGCCCGCCACGTTGACGGCGTTGGCCACCGCCACCACGTCGCCATGCAAGTCGAGCACGGGGCCGCCGGAGTTGCCCGGGTTGATGGACGCGTCCATCTGCATGTAGTCGAAGTCACCGTCGCGGCCATTGGGCGTCACGTCGGTGCGGCCCATGTAGCTGACCACGCCCACCGTCACGGAGTGCGACAGGCCGAACGGGTTGCCGATGACGACAATCCAGTCCGCCGAGCGCACGTGTGACGCGGACGCCAGCCGCAGCACCGGAAGCCGGCGCGGGGCCTCAATCTTCAGGAGGGCGCAGTCGGTGCGCGCGTCCTCGCCCACCACGCGCGCGACGTACTCCTCCGCGTAGCCGCGAGGGTGCATCACCGAGACGACCACCTCCGACGCGCCCTCCACCACGTGGGCGCTGGTGAGGATGTAGCCGTCGGCGTGGATGATGAAGCCGGAGCCGATGCCCTTCTGCGGCTCCTCGCCCGACACCGCGGCTTCCTCCGTCATCTGCCGGGTGGTGATGGAGACGACCGACGGCATCGCCTTGCGAGCCACGTCGCTCAGCGTGGCCCGCTGGTTGTCCAGCGAACGGTTCTGGGCCTCGAGCCACAGACGTCCGCGACCGCGTCCGGCGGCCTGCGCTGGGGTCGCCAGCGCGCACACCAGCGCCGTGAGGATGACGACACTCTTGATGAAAGGAGCCCTGCCCATGCCCCGCCTCCGCCCCGACCGACCACCCGACCACCCACGCAACCTAGGGAGGGGAGACCTGTCGCGGAAGCGGACCTGTCGGCCAGGCTACTTCTTCTGCGCGATGATGCGGTTGACCGCTGCCCGGTCCTCCGCGCTGATGCGCTCGCGCGGGGCGGGGGCGTCCGTCGTGCGGGAGACAGCGCCCTTCGCGTCCTCGTACGCGTCCTCCAGCCCGTCCTTCACGCGGTCCATGGCGTCGGGCTTCACGGCGCGCTTCCAGGCCTTCTCCATGTGCTGCAGGGGCGTGCGGCCGTCCACCTCTCCCGACGACAGGAAGATGCCGAGCCCCACCGCGCAGACCGTCCAGACGATGAACTTCAAAGCTCCCATGCTCACAGCCTCCTACGTCTTCTTACATCGGGCAGGAGTGGGTGGCGAGTTTCCGACCGCGTGGATGTGATCCGCACTGACAGGGGGACCTCGGGCACTTAATGTCCGCCGGCTTGCAGCCCGAAGAGCTCTTTCAGGCCGCCCGAGCCAGGGCGGCACAGATGGACGTGGGGCGTGGAGACGCGGTGGTGGAGCGCGTCCGGGCCGCCGCCTCGTCGTTGTTCAGTCGGATTCCCGAGCCGCCGGTGTATCGCCGCGCCGAGGACCCTTCACGTCAGGCGGCGCAGGCGTTGCTGCCGGAGATGGAGCGGGTGCTGGCGGAGGCGCTGGCGGCGGGCAGGGACCCGTCGATGGCGCCCGCGCTGGAGAAGCTGGTGGCCGCGTTGCTCGCGCATGGCGAGGCGCTGTGCCACACCGCGAGCGGGCGGCTGGAGGCGGCCGAGACGGCCTGGCGACGCGCGCTGGAGCTGGAGCGGGCCGCGCATCCGACGCGGCACCTGGTGACGGCGCCGCCGCGTCCTCCGCCCGTGTTCGACAAGCCGTCGGGAGGCTCGCGGTTCGACCCCCGGCCCGCGCCGCAGGCGAGCGTGAAGCTCGTGTGTCCCAACACGGGCTGCAAGCGCGTGGGCGACTACGCCTTCCTGACGAGCCACGCGTACAACCGCTTCGTCTGCCCGGTGTGCGGCACGCCGTTCCTGGCGTACTTCGGTGAGCTTCGAGGGCTGGAGGTGGAGGTCCGCCGCAGCTCGAAGCGCTACTTCTTCACGGTGGACGAGGTGGGCACCACCAACTCCTCGCGCATCGAGTTCGAGGAAGCAGGCGGGCAGGAGTTCCCCGCCGCGCGCAGGGATTTGCTCGCGTTCCTCTACACGGAGGCGCGGGAGCTGAAGGTGGTGGTGAACCTCACCAACCAGCGGCTCATGTGGGTGAGCCCCGCGTCGTCGTGCTTCGTGGCGACGGTGGCGTTTGGCGAGGGCGCGCCGGAGCTGGTGGCCTTCCGCGCGTACCGGGACGACGTCCTGCGGAAGAGCCCGCTCGGGCGGGGGTTCATCCGGAGCTACTATCGCTGGGGGCCGGACGTGGCGCGGTGGGTGTCGCGGAGACCGGTGGCCCGGAGCGGAGTGCGCTGGGTGTTGCGTCAGGTGCATGACCGCCTGACCAGGAGTGGATACTCGTGACGCAGGAAGGAATCGGCGCGCCGCCGCCCGCGAAGCCGACAGGTGGCGGGACGAAGCTGTTCATGGCCCTGATCGCCGGATTGGGGATGGCGGGCGTGGTGTACCTGGGGGTGCTGGAGGCCCGGCGCTCGCAGCTGGTTCCGGATGGCGCGGCCACGCCCTCGTTCGAGCTCCAGCGCCACGAGGGTGGGGTGCTGAAGCTGGAGGACCTCCGAGGCCAGGTGGTGATGCTGGACTTCTGGGCGACGTGGTGTCCGCCGTGTCGCGAGGAGATGCCCGCGCTGGTGAAGCTGGCGAAGGAGTACGAGTCCCAGGGGCTCGTCTTCCTGGCGGCCAGTCGGGATGACGGGGACATGGCGCCCAAGCTGGTGGACAACTTCATGCGGAACAACCTGCCGGACCTGAAGCCCTACGTGGTGTACGCCGGGGACGACATGGCGCAGGCCTTCCAGGTCAGCGCGCTGCCGACGCTCTACTTCCTGGACCGCGAGGGCAAGGTGACGGACGCGCAGCGAGGCGCCCTGTCCGAGGATGCCCTGCGCCGTCGCATCGAGCGGGCGCTGAAGCAGTAGTGGTGCTCGCGCCCGTCGTGACGGAGTGACACCGTCACCGTCACGAGGCTGCTGAGTGGAGTGTTGGCCGGACGCCGGGCTCAAGGTCTGCCAGGCCCTGCTGCTTCATCTGACGTGGAGCCCGTTGCCGGGCCCTTGCCCGACGAGTTCGCCTGCGCGAGGCCCGATGTCCTCGGGGACCGCCGCGCCTCATTCCTCATCGAGAACCGACGGCGCGCACGAGAAAGGCGCCGATGTCCTCGTGGGACAAGGGCGCCTGGGTTCTCGTCGGTGCGTGGCCCTGCTACTTGCCGGGCGTGGGGGGCGTCGTCGCCGGCTTGGCATCCGTGGCCGGAGGCTTCGCGGTGGGAGCCGTCGTCGTCGCCGACTTGGCGTCGGTGGCCGGAGGCTTCGCGGCGGGAGCCGGTGTGGCGGGCGTCGTCGCCGGCTTGGCATCCGTGGCCGGAGGCTTCGCCGTGGGCGTCGTCGTGCCCGCGGGAGGCTGCTGTCCCGCCGGGACGACGGTCTCCCGGCCCTCGGTCTCTACCTCGGAGCGCACGAGCTTGAAGTCGACGCGGCGGTTCTTCGCGCGACCCAGCGCGGTGTCGTTGGTGGCGATGGGCCTGTCGAAGCCGAAGCCCGCGGAGGTCAGGCGCTTGCGGTCGATGCCCTTGGACACCAGGTACTCGAGCACCGAGCGCGCGCGCTTGTCGGACAAGCCCATGTTGAGCTGCCGCGAGCCCTTGTTGTCCGTGTGGCCTTCGATGAGCACCGGACCCAGCGTGGGGTTCTTCCGGAGCACCGTCGCCACCTCGTCCAACAGCGGATACGAGCGCTTCTGGATGACGGCGGAGCCTGTCTCGAAGAGCACGTTGCCCTTGATGCGGATGCGGTCCGACTCGACGAACACGTACGGCGGCGAGTCGAACGGGCAGCCGTTGTTCTCCGGCGGTCCGAACTGCTCGGGGCAGTCGTCCTCGTTGTCGGGCACCTCGTCGCCGTCCGTGTCCGGGCAGCCGTCGTAGTCCTTGGGGCCGGGCTTGTCCGGGCACTTGTCGAACTCGTCGGTGATGCCGTCGCCGTCGGTGTCCACCTCGGGGCAGCCCTTGCGCTCCTTGAGTCCCTTCACGTCGGGGCAGCTGTCCTCGCCGTCCACCACGCCGTCGCCGTCGTTGTCCGGGTCGGGGCAGCCGTCGCTGTCCTGGAAGCCGTCCTTGTCCTCGGCCTCGTTGGGGCAGCGGTCCCTCACGTCGGGCACGTTGTCGCCATCCGAGTCCTGGAAGCGCTCGTCGTAGCGCAACCCGAACATGACGCGCAGGGCCTCACGTCCGTAGCCACTGGAGATGTTGAGGCCGCGGCCCACGTTCAGCTCCAGCCCCCAGTTGCCCCAGATTTTCGCGCGAGCGCCGACGAGCAGCTCCCACGGCGTCTTCAGCGAGTCGGACTGGTCGAAGTTGAAGGGGCGCACCAGCGGCGTGCCCAGGTGCATCTCCGCCGTGGCCTGCACGTCCGTGAAGCGCCCCATGTTGGGCAGCTCGCCGATGACGCCAGCGCCAAGCGTCAGCTCGTCGTCCACCAGGAGGTTCAGGTACTGCGCATGCTTGCGCAGCTTCACGCCCGCGTTGCCCACCACCCGGATGGGGATGGGCAGGACCTCGAAGCGCTGCTCCACCGCGAGGCGCGGCGCGAAGACGAAGCCCCGCTCGCCCGTGAAGCTGTCCGCTGAACCCGTGGGCGCGCGGACCTCGGCGATGAGCGACAGGCCCACGGGGAACTTCTCGCGGTCCAGCAGGTGGACGCGCGGCACCAGTCGGAGGTCGCCCAGCGTGGTGCGGCTCACCCCGGCGGCGCCCGGGAAGTTCGGGGCGTTCAGCACTTCACCCAGGAGGTGGAAGTTGTCGCCCTGGATGAGCGTGAAGGGCAGGTCGATGCCCACCTCCAACCGCTCGTGGAGCTGGTAGGCGAACAGCAGGTGGGCGTCGAGCCGGTACGGCAGCAGGTCGCCCAGCTTCTCCTCACCATCCTTCAGGGCGAGGATGCGCCAGTTGAAGTCGAAGAGCAGCGCACCGCGGAAGCTGCCGACGGGCTCGTTGTTCGTCGTGCCCTCCAGCGCGATGCCGCTGTTCTGCGCGGGCGTGGGCTTGACCGGAACGGCGTCGAAGCCTCGGGAGAAGGGGTCGTGTTCCGCGTGGACCGCCGCCGAGGCCAACACCAGGCCCATCAGGACGAGTCGTACGGCGGAACCGCTCAGGGGCCGCCACCGTGGAGAGTGGCCGGAGCTGGTGCCTCGCATGATGGCAGCTCATACCATCCGGTCCCGAGGGGCGGAAACAAATGACCCACCCCTCGGGCCGAAATACAGCCCTGCGCTACTTCTCCATGAAGGACTGCGCGGGAATGACGGTGATGGCGTCCGGGCTCACGGGGAGCTTGAAGGGGACGATGACCTTGTCCAGGTCCAGCAGCTCCTGGGACTTGTCGGACGCGTAGGTGATGGGCGAGGGCTGGCCGGCGCGCAGGGCGTTGGCGAGGCCTTCCGCGTCCTGGGCGACGAAGGCGAAGTTGAGGCCCGTGGGGTGGAGGCGGCGGCGCAGCACCTCCTGCACGGACTGGGGCGTCATCTTCGTGAGGGCCTGGCGGTACTGCTCCAGGAAGTCAGGCGTGCCGTAGAAGAGCGAGTCGATGGCGTAGCCCAGCCGGCGCGGGTCCGTCTGCTCCCAGAGGCGCGAGTAGCCCTGGAGGAAGCCGCGCATCAGGTCGAAGCGCTCCTGGGGGATGGGCTCCTTGACGAGCTGGTCCAGGAAGTACACCGCGCCGCGCGTGGCGAACATCGCGTTGGCGGGCTCCACCGGGCGGATCCACAGGGTGAGGTCCTGCTGGGTGCGCGCGATGTTGGTGCGGTTGTACGTGGTGCCCGGGTCCTCGATGAAGTGCTCGGCGTAGGCGTAGTCGCCATAGTTGAGGCCGCGCTTCTCGCGCAGCTCGTTGAAGAGCAGGCCGATGGACTGACGGTGCTCGCCCAGGTGCGTGAGCGCGAAGGCCAGCGGGAAGAAGTCCGCGTCACCTCGGCGCACCGGGTTGACGTAGCCCATGCTGACGGCGGTGGAGAGCGTCTGCTTCTGGATGATGACGGTGCGGCCCGAGGTCGTGGGCAGCGTGGGCAGCGTCACGCGAGGCGCGCCGGTGGCGGGCAGGGTGCCCAGGCGCGAGAGCAGTGACTGCTTGAGCGCGTCGTCCACCGCGCCGGCCAGGCCGACCACGAGCCGGTCCTGCGTGAAGACGCGCTGGGCGTGGGCCTTCACGTCGTCCAGGGTGATGGACTTGAGGCCCTGCACGGTGCCGCCGGTGTAGTGCGCGTAGGGGTGTCCCTCGTAGATGAGCGCATCGAGCGCGACCTTGCCGAGCCCCTCGTCATTGGCGCTGCGCAGGCCGTTCTCCACGTCGCTGACGGCGTTGGCTCGCAGGCGCTCCAGCTCGGACGTGTCCAGGCGGGGCGCGAGCAGCACGTCGGTGAAGAGGTCCAGGTAGCGCGGCAGGAAGTCCTTGTGGACGCGGCCGGCGAAGGTGGTGAACTCCTTGTCCGTGGAGACCTCCAGCTCGGCGGCCATGGGGAAGAGCGCCTCCAGCAGCTGCGCGGAGGTGAGCTTCTGCGTGCCGCCCTCGGCCATCAGCGAGGCGGTGAGCGCGGTGAGGCCTTCCTTGCCCTTCGGGTCATCGATGGAGCCCGTGTGGAAGACGAGCCTGAAGGTGACGATGGGCGTGTCAGGGCGGGCGAGGACCACCAGCTCCATCGGCTCGGGTTGCTTCAAGGGGACGGCGGGAACGTCCTTCGGCGGCGCCGGGGTCTTCTCGGCGGCGGGAGGCGTGGCCGGAGTCTCCGTCGCGGGAGGAGGCGTCGTCTCGGGCGCGGGCTTCGGCGTGGAGGCGCAGCCGGCGACGGAGAGGAGGGCGGTGAGGGACAGCAGGGCCTTGGTGTTCATCACTTCGTCCCTCCGGCGGCGTCGACCTTGGGGGTGAGGCTGAGCTGGGTGAGGTTGGTGGCCTTGAGGTAGCGCTTGGTGAAGTCGGAGAGCTGCGCGGGCGTCACCTTGGCCAGGTTCGCGAGCTGTCGCTGAAGCCCATCCGGAGTGCCGAGGATGCCGGCGTACCAGCCGAGCTGGATGCCGACCTCGCGCGGCGTCTGGAGGCCCATCAGGGCGCCATAGCGCGCGTTGTCCTGGATGGCCTTGACGCGGGCGGCGTCGACCTTGCCGGCCGCCAGGTTGCTGACCTCCTTGAGCAGGGCCAGTCGCACGCGCTCGCGGTCCTTCTCGTCCTTGAGGGTGGCGGTGAGGGTGAACAGGTGCGGGTCGCGGTGCTCGGAGTAGTCGCTGCCGATGGCCTCGACGAGCTGCTTGTCGAGGACGAGCTGCTTGTAGGCGGGGCTGGTGGGGCCGACGAGGTAGGCCACGAGCACCGTCTGGAGCGCGGAGTCGGCGGTGTTGGCGGACGCGGCGGGCGTGTGCCACGCGAGCACCTGGCGCGGCTGCGTGGGCTGGGGCCAGTCGACGTGGACGGTGCGCGGCTGCGTCTGCGGAGGCTCGGTGGGGACGGTGATGGTGGACGTCTTGCGGTTCCACGGGCCGTAGTGCTCGCGGACGAGCTTCATCACCTGCGCGTCATCGAAGTCGCCGACGATGAAGAGCATGGCGTTGTCGGGGGTGTACCAGCGCTCGAAGAAGTCGCGGCTGTACTGGTAGGCCTCCGGCATGGCCTTGACGTCGTCGTAGAAGCCGAGCGTGGTGTGGCGGTACGTGTGCCTGGTGAAGGCGGTGGCGTTGAGCGCCTCTTCCATCTTGAGGTACGGGGCCGCGGCGTTCTTGTGGTACTCGCCGAGCACCGCGAGCGCCTCGGTGCGGAAGGACGGCTCGGAGTACTCGAGGTTGCGGAAGCGGTCCGCCTCGATGTCGATGAGCTGGGGCAGTCCCGCCGTCGGCCCGTACGAGTAGTAGAGGGTGATGTCGTCGGTGGTGAAGGCGTTGTCGTCGAAGCCGAACGTACCGAGGATGCGCTCGCGTTCGCCTTCGGGGTGACGCTTCGTCCCCTTGAACATCATGTGCTCGAAGAAGTGGGCGAAGCCCGTCTTGCCGGCCTCCACTTCGTTGCGCGAGCCGACGCGCACCACGGTGACGTACGCGATGATTCCCTTCGACGGGTAGGGCACCCGCACCACGGTGAGGCCGTTGGGGAGCTTGTCCGTCTGGAGGGTGTACGGGAACGTCTGGGTGGCGGCGCTCTTCTGCGCCAGCGCGGGGAGCGCGGTGCCCAGTACGAGCAGGAGGAGGGGAAGCAGTCGTCTCATTCGGGGTCCTCGTGGCCGCTGGGGAGCGCGAGGGCTGACCGAGCGGGGAGGCGACCCTACGCCGGTGAAGCAGGAGGGGAAGCGACTTCCAGGCCGAGTGTCCGCCTTCGTGCGAGAAGGTGCGGTGGTGGACGCTCAGGAGGATTGACGCGCGGCCGTCAGCGGTTAATGTGAGGAAGACGCGGTCGAAGCGGTGACCGCAAGTGCAGCAAGCAGTCAGTCAACACCCCGGGGGCGACCCGGTTTCGACGGGGGCATAGAAGTTCGAGACGCGTGCCGAGCTTGTCAGGTAGCTCGTAAATCCAACCCGGCAAAGACACAAAAGCCAACGACAACGTTGAGCTCGCGCTGGCTGCCTAAAAACAGCTGTTAGCGTGCGGTCCCCCAGCTCTCGGCCCGTGGGGTTGGGATCGACCGTCATAATGCGGGCTGGCTGCCAAGGGTGCCTGGGCCCGAGGTGGCGAGACCTTTCCAGGACCGGCTTCAGGAATCCCGTCCGTGGGAGTCTTGAGGACGTAGCAAATCGCGGACTACGCACGTAGGGTCGAAGAACCGAAGGCTTTCGGACGAGGGTTCGATTCCCTCCGCCTCCACAGTGAGAAGCCCAGCAGCCGTGAGGTTGCTGGGCTTTTTCTTGGGGCCTCGCGCTTCATGGGCCCGCGGTGTGTCCTTCCGGCGTCACTCAGGTCCGAGGACCTGGACGCTCGTCAGTACACGAAGATGAGTCTGCCGTTGGAATACACGCAGTAGAGCTCGGAGGTGGACGTGCCGGCGCAGCAGGTCTGCGGCTCGCCTTCGATGAAGCAACGCTTGCCCACGAGCGCGCTGCACGAGGGGTAGCCCGTGCACGCCGGAGGCGCCGGGCAGGCGGTGAACACACCGTCGCACGTCACGCCCTGGTAGTCCGTCTGGGAACAGGTGGTGCCCGAACAGGAAACACTCTGGCCTCCCGAACACTGCGCCGTGCACGTCCCAAACTGGGAGACCGTCGAGGACTCGCCGTTCTCGGACACCGCCTCGGGCTCCATCGTGGGCTCGGAAACCGGACCGCCACAGCCCAGGAGAGAGAGGCTGAGCAACACCGCCGTCACAGCAAGAGAGTGCTTCATGAGTGGCCTCGTCGGGTGAGTGGAACAGACGCCACCTTAATGCAATCTCAATCCCAGTCGAGCCCGTATCGCGGACCCAGGCGATGCAATCCAGACCCGGGGTGTCTCACGAAACCCCGTGTCTCTAAAGTTTGCCTTCACTGGGTGTATGTGTCATTTCCCGGCATGGAGAGACATCTCGTTTCCTCCAGGAGAGACATCCATGACGAAGCACACCGCGAAGTTCGTGGGAATCGCCATCTCAGCCCTCATCGGGACGGTGGCCTGGGCAGGCGCCAAGAACACCAATACCGTCCTCGTCAACACGGTCGCGAGGACCGCATCCGGCTCTCTGGGCGACGCTCGAAACACCGCGGACACCCAGCAGTTCATTGGCTGCGGCATCACCACGTACGTGGGGAGCGCCCCCACCGTCGCCTGCTTCGCGATGGATACCTCCAGCAATTACGTGGGATGTTCCTCGACCAATGCGGACCTGCTGGCGACAGCGCAGTCCATCAATGGTGATTCCTACATCACCTTCACCTGGGACGCGTTTTCCGGCTGCACGTCCCTCAGTGTGACGAACGCGTCGCTCGGCGCGCCCAAGCAGCCGTAGTCTGAAGACCTCGGGGATGCGCGCGTCCATCGCGCGCATCCCCGCGCGCAGCCTCCACCGATGCCACCTCCGTCAAAACCAATCCTCGCGCTCCTCCTCCTGGGCACCTCCGCCACCGCGTTCCTCGCCGGACGGCAGAGCGCCCCAGATGCGAATGAGCGGGTCCTTCAGGAACTCGCGAGCCAGCGCGCGGTGCTCGACACGCTCCTGGCGCGGACCGCCGCTCCGCCGGACGCGCACCGTGATGTGGAGCCCCCATCCAAGGCGTCCTCCACCCCGGCCCCCAGCGCGCCCTCCATGGGCACGGAGCCGTCCCCTCGGAGCCTCGCGGCCGTCCAGGAGGGACAGCAGCTCATCGACGCCGCGCTCCAGGTCCGGCGCTGGACGAAAGAGGATGGCCAGGCCTTCCGCGCCGCGCTCGTCGACATGACGCCGGACCAGCGCGGCGAGGCCATGCGTCGGTTCTTCACCACGATCAACAGTCAGGCGCTCGATGTGCGGACCGGGGGTGCGCCCTTCTGAGTTCGCGCGACATCCCAGCGCACCCGGCGGGTCCTGCTCTCCGCTGAGTACTCCTTCCGCATCACGAAGATCCACTCCGGCTCGAACCGCACCCGCGCTCCCTGTCAGTTGGTACGGGTGTTGTCATTGCGTAGGCGTCGGGCCCGTTCTCGGCCCAGTGGTTTCGCGGATGGTGAGCGGGGCGTTTCAATGCTTCCGCTTCGATGCCTTCAAGAACTTGCTCAGCCGATGACGCTGGATGTGCCTGTCTCGTGGTCGGCTGGTGGCTGTGATTGCACCGCCGATGGAAGCCGTGGCTGATGGGGGCTCCGCTCAGTGACTCGGCACGGGCGGCAGCCGATGAACCACCGGCCGTGGCGTGCCAGTCGCGCCTATCTCCACGGGTTCGCAGGACACGGGGAGTTGGCTCGCGCCGTCACGCACGCGCTGGGCCCAGGTCGGGTCATCCAGGTTTCCCCTCACCGGGACGACGCACAACGTATAGGCCCCGGGGGCCAGAGCCGTCACGGTCAGCGGCTGCCCCTTCATCAGCAGCAGGATGCGGGTCTGACCTTCGCCACGGGCCGCCAGGACTGCTTCGAGCTGCTCCAGGGTGACTGCTCCCAGCGGCCCCGTGCCGAGGTAGACCTGGGCGTTCTGGAGGGGTTGGCCGTCGGCTTCCAACACTTGGATGGACAGCGCATGTCCTCCCAGCGCCACCTGGATGTCCCGTGGCGCTCCGCGCTCTTCGACCTGGGCCAGCACACTCTGGAGCAGTTGTTCCGTCGCACCCTCGCGGAGCGCCGCCGTCACGACGTATTGCCCCTGGGACAGGCGAGCAAAGCGATAGCGACCATCCGCCTGGGTCATCACCATGAAGCGGCCCGTACTGCTGCCACGCGGGGCGGCCACCACCGCCACGTTCCCCACGGGGTGCCCTTGTCTCGTCACCGTCCCCTCCAGTCCCGCGAGCGGCCGGAGCGTCAGCTCGAGCGCGTCGGAGGCCGCGCCCGCCGCAACGACGAGGGGCGATGAGCGCCCCCGCGTGGAATGCTCGGCCACCACGGTCAACGCCTCCTCACCGCCCCCCGTGAGGGCGAAGTGTCCACTCGCATCGCTGACGCTCCGCAGGGGCGCCGGACCCGCCTGGCTGCCATCGCCGAGCAGTTGGGGGCCCGCGAGAACCTCCGCGCCGGGGACCGGAACGCCCTCCGCGTCGCGCACGACACCGCGGAGCCTCCGCCCCGCCTCCAGCACCACGAGGCCCACACCCTTGTCCGCGCCAGCCCCGACCTCCACGCCCTCCATCGTGCGCGGCGCGGACCCTCGCGCCAGGAAGGTCAACGTGTAGTGGCCAGGGGGCACGTCCGCGAGCACGAAGGCCCCCTGTGTTCCCTGGAACGCCGTGGGCTGCGACAAGGTGAGCGCCACCGAGAAGGACTCGGGCACCTCTCCGTCCGAGAGCTCCACCCGTCCACGCAGCGCTCCCGGCGA
Organism: Myxococcus sp. AM011; assembly: GCF_013372595.1. Taxonomy (NCBI): domain Bacteria; kingdom Pseudomonadati; phylum Myxococcota; class Myxococcia; order Myxococcales; family Myxococcaceae; genus Myxococcus; species Myxococcus sp. AM011. The sequence continues at coordinate 28,157 of NZ_JABXEM010000030.1, read as the reverse complement.
CTCGAGGAGGATGCGCACGTCCTCGTCTCCCACCTCGGCCATGACGCCTGTCGCCAGCCAGAACGACGAGGACTGCACGGAATGGTGAACGGAGGCGCGCAGGCGGTAGCGTCCCGGTGCCAGGCCCGTCAGTCGGAAGCGGCCGCTTCCGTCACTGACATCCGAGGCGTACCGGCCGCTGTGGGACTCCGCCAGCGCACCCAGCGCGGCCCGGTCCTCGGGAACGGCGACGACCTGGGCGCTCGCGACCGGTGCACCGTCCGACGCCGCGACGACGCCCGCGATGCTCCCCTCCGCCTCCAGCCGCAGCGTCACCTCCGCTGCTCCCGAGCCCAGGTCGACGTCCTGGGCGAGTGACGAGGCGCGCTCGCCCTGGGCATCCACTCGGAAGCGGGTGTGCGGTAGCCCCCTCAACTCGAAGCGGCCACTGGCATCCGCGAAGGTGCCATGCCGTGTGCCAGGAAGGCCGCCCGCCCCGCCCTGGCGTGCCTGGATTCTCGCGAACCGAGCCGGTGCACCCGAGCGTTCCACCACCTGCCCGAAAAGCACCGCGCCAGGCCGCAGCACGATGCGGACGGACGGTGGCGATGCGAGCCCCTCCAGTGTCACCTGCTCCGACAAGGATGGTGCGAACCGGGCATGGGTCGCCATGAAGCGGAAGGTGCCCTCGGGCAGTGCCCTCATCCTCCAGACTCCCTCCGAGGTGGTGAGGACCTCCTCCACGATGTTCTCCGACTCGGGCAGGGCACTGCCGGTCCGCAGCGCGCGCACACTCGCTCCGAGGACAGGTCTTCCTTCGGAATCCACGACCTCTCCCAGGACGGGCGCTCCGACCCGGAGGAGCAGCGTCACCCGGCTCACGCTCGCGGCCTGGGGCGTATGGAGCACCGTCGCGCGCTCGGGGGCATGTCCCTCGACCGAGGCCCGGATGACGTGGCGTCCGGCGGCGAGCCCCTGGAGCAGCGCCTTTCCGTCGGAACCCGTCATCACCGCGACGCCCTCCTGGCCTTCGACCTCCACCCGCGCGCCCTCCAAGGGGTGGCGCTCCCGGGCGTCCAGCACCGACACCTCCACGGGAACCGTGGGACGGAGGACCAGGATGACGGGCTCCGAGGTAGGCGAGAGCCGGACCTCCACGGGCTCCGCTGCCAGCGCTCCTCGCCGCGCCTGGAGCGTGTAGCTCCGGGGCTGGAGCCGCTCGAAGGAGAAGGTGCCATCGCGCTCCGTGAGCACGGTGCGAAGCGGGACGGTTCCCAAGCTCACCTGTGCTCCTTCGACGGGCAGTCGCGCGGCGTCAATCACCTGCCCCTCCATCCGCGATGGGCCATGGGGCTCCTGGCTCTCCAGTCGCAGGAGGGGAGGGGCCTCGCGAACGGGAGAGGGCCGGGAGGTCGAGGCCGGGGCGGGCCGGGCCGCCGCCTGCCCTGCCATGGGCGGTGCGGGCGCCGGGCCCTGCTGATGGCTCAGCACGAGTCCCGCGAGCGCCGCGACGCACACCGCGACGGCGATGCTTGTCATCCTGCGCACGTCACTCCTCGGGGACGACGAAGGACTGAGGGGTGCTCACCGTGAGCTCGACGTGGCCACAGCGCGGACACACGTGGACGGACGTCTCCACGCCCTTGCGCATCCGGGAGCGACCCGGCGGGGTGACACGCAGCCGGAGCAACCCCATGGACGCGGGCGTCATGCGGACGTTGCAACGCAGACAGTTCATCCTCTTCCCCAGAGCAAGGACGCCGTGAGCGCCATGACGAGCAACCCCAGTTGGCCCGCCATACGGGGGCCTCGGTTGAGGATGAGGTAGGTGAACGGGACCAGGACTCCCGCCCCCGTCATGGCCGCGAGCCAGTACCAACGCCCCCAGCCCACCGCGACACAGACGACCAGCGCGGGGGCGAGCGCCGCCACGCCCCACGAACTCAGCAGTCGCGCGCGGAGGAGGGACCCCCGGGGAGCCAGACGCAGCCGGTCCGGAAGCGCCAGCTCCGGTGCGAGGACGCGGTCCATCACCGCGGTGACGCCCGCGACCACCAGCAGCGCGCAAAGCGTCCCGTGCAACTCGGGCCTGCCGAACCCCACCACCGTGGCGGGAACCAGCGCCAGCAGCGCGGGCGCCCATGGCGAGCGCCGCGCGAGTCGCCCCCAGCCCCCGCGTCCCCACCTGGGCTCGGGCGCGCGTCGGAGCGTCTCCGTCCCGCGGAGCATCTCCATGAATCCGAGCAGGGCGCGCTCCCACAGCGGTGGCAGCAGCGGGGGCGTCAGGACGAGGAACAGCACCAGCGCGGGCGTCCCCAACTCCATCCGGACCAAGGCTCCAAACGCCATCATGGCCACGAACGCCAGCCAGCCGGAGAGCACCCCCAGGACGCGGGCGCCCCGCTCCTTCCCGAGCCTCCGCCCCAGGAATGTCGCCAGGACGACCGAGGCCCACAGGGCCCACCCCAGCGCGCAAGCACCCGCCACGAGCATGCTGACGGCCACCCACGGCGCCGCGCGCGAAGCCAACAGTGCGAAGGGCAGGCCTGCGCAAGTCAGGGGGCACAGCGCGGCGAGCAGGGTGGGCGTCAGCGCGATTCGCAGTGCATCCCGCGCACCCACCGGCGATAGCGCCAGCAACCAGGGGCCCTGTGGCCTGCCCATCAACCGGGACAGGGCCACGCCGGCCGCGCCTGTCGCCAGCAGCAGGTTGAAGCCCACGAAGCCGCCCACCACGCCCACCTCGAGCCTTCGCGGAGACGGAGGCGCGAGGAAGAGGACGAACACGGACAGCCCCACCCCGAGCGCCAGCCCGAGAAGGGCCAGCAACCACCGGGTCCAACGCCAGGGGACGAACTGGCGCAGCGCATGCCGGGCCTCCCAACCGGCCGCCAGGGCCCAGTTCATGGGACTCCTTCCCGAACCGCGCGGCGCGTCTCGTCACCGCAGACGCGCTGGTAGAGCCTGGCCGTGCCGCCTTGTCGTGCCACCTCCACGCGGTCGACCAGGTCCATCACCCGGCCGCGACGCAGCACCGCGAGCCGATCCACCAGCGCGTCGAGCACCTCGGGTTGGTGGTGGCTCAGCAGGATGCAGTCACCCGCCTCGGCCCGCGCTCGGAGCAACGCCCGCAGCCACAGGCTCGCCCCCAGGTCGAGCCCGTTGAAGGGCTCGTCCAGCACGAGGACGGCTGGCCGGTGCAGGAGCGCGCAACAGAGAGAGAGCTTCTGACGCATCCCGCGCGAGTAGCCCTCCACCCAGGCATCGCGCTCCTCCCACAGGCCCGTCTCTCGCAGCAGGGCCTCGGCCCGGGGACGGGCCTGCGCGGCGGGCACTCCCCACAGCACGCCGAACTGGTTGAGGTTCTCCAGCGCGCTCAGACGCGGGTAGAGCAGGGGTTCGTCCGGAACGAAGCCCAGCCGCCGGCTGGCCTCGCCCGGGTTCGTGGCGACGTCGACGCCAGCGACGCGCACCTGACCTGTCCGAGGCTTCAACAGGCCCGCCACGACGCGGAAGAGCGTGGTCTTCCCAGCGCCATTGGCTCCGAGCAAACCCAGCACCTCTCCGGGGCGCGCCTCCAGTGACACCTGGTCCAATACGGTCGGCCCTCGCCCATGACGAAACGACACTCCACTGAGCTCCACGCCTGGCATCAGGACTCCTCCGTCGCGGGTACGAAGGCCCGAAGCCTCGCTCGCGAAGCTCGCCAGAGCCGCGCTCGCCAACTGGCCCACCGCGCATATTCCTCGTCTGTAATCAGGAACAGCTCCAGGCCAATCATCGCCAGCGAGAAGCAGACGAGGCCCATGAAGCCCGCGATACCCAGGTGCAGGAACAGGCCGACGGCCAGGAAGGGCAGCCGCAGCCGCGTCAGGACTGCGATGGGAAACCACAGTTGATAGAAGAGCGTGGTGTAGCTGGCGACCGTCGTCAGATAGGGATTGTGGAAGAGCTGGCGCATCGACGGGTGCGAGAACCACTCCACCTGGCTCACGAGGTACATGGCGGTGCCATTGCTCCACTTGTCTCCCGTCGCCTTCAGGAAGCCCGCTGTCAGATAGAGCACGCCAATCTGGAGCCCGATGGCGAGGATGGCGATGTTGTGAAGCCAGACCTCCAAGGAACCACTCCGGTGGACCTTGTTTGCTGGCAGGGCGAACACCATGTACGTCAACACCAGACGGGCCACGTTGTCTCCCCCATCCCCCAGCTCTGGCAGCCGCGCCGCGAGGAACAGGGAGGACAGGAGCGCGACCGCCGTCGCGAGTCGCGTGGACCCGCCGAAAACGAGGCTGATGGCCGCGGCGCCCATGAGCACGACGAGGGCCGCGGGTCCCCAGGCCACGGTGAAAATCCCATCCGCGAGGCGCGCCACCGGCGCGCTCAGGAAGTCGCCGCTGGTTCCCTCGCCAAGGCCTTGAGGGCCCCAGAGATAGGCGGCGAAGCGGCCCTCCGTGCTGGCCCGGAAGAGCAGCATGAGCCCCAGGCAGATCTGCAACGCCCGCAGCCCCTGTCGCTGGTGGGGCTCGAGCGCGAGCCAGTTCCAGGCCTGTCTCGACAGGGTCTTCATGTCCCCTGCGCCTCGTAGATGCCTGGCAATGAGACGGTCTCATCGAGCTTGAAGAGCCCCAGCTCGAAGTCCTGCTCCTTGGGTTTTCCCTCCGCGCGGGCCGACCAGGGCACCGCGCCACGCTCGCGGAAGCGGAGGGCGACGGCGCTCAGTCGCCTCAGCGGAAAGGCCTCGCGGCAGAACACGGAGCCGACGCGGCGGAACATCCGCGCGGCCAGCTCTCGGCGGGGCTTGATGGCGATATCCCTCGCCTTGCACGCCTCGGTGTCTCCCTTCTCACAGGCCTCGTGGAAGGAGTACAGGTCTGGCCCGCCATTGAGATACGTGCGCAGCGAGTTCTGCAGCGGGCGCACCAGCCTCTCATAGGAAGACAGCCGGTGCCGCTGGGCCTGCTTGAAGTGCGCGGAGGAGACATCCTCCCATCCCTCCGTGGGCAAGGGATGCGTGGAGTCCGCGGGCACCTCCTCGGCGCTCAGACAGCGGACGAGCAGCACTTGAGTGCTCTGTACCGGCGTGGGCGCGAACAGGCTCCAGTTCTGCGGGAAGTAGGTCCCGATGGTGAGGTTGGCGAGGAATCCGAGCTCCATCTTCACCGGGTTGAGCGGGAACACGTACAGGAGCGTCAGCGCGAAGTGGAGGACGAGCCCCACGAGCGTGATGACACGCGTGGCGCGACCCAGCACATGACCACAGCGAGTGAGCAGACGGAGCATGACAGTGTGGAAACAGGAGAATCAATCCAGCGCTGTCGCCGGCACGAAGGAAGCGAACGCCTCCGCGCTGTCGCCCATCATGTAGTTCCAAGCCTGGGTCCCCGCGTAGTACGCCGCGCCGGACGCCGCACCGGCCACCGCGCCGACCGCTCCACCACCCGCGGCGCCCACCGGAGAGCCGACCATCGCGGCCGACACGGCGCCACCCGCCGCGCCACCCGCGGCCCAGCCTATCGCCTGGCCGCCAAAGTCCGTCCAGGTCCAGCTCGCCTCGCGGATGACGCCCGACACCGGGGACGCCTCCCGAGACAGGGTGGCCTCCGCGCGAACCGTGGTGGTGGAGAACCCCAGGCCGACAACGCCAACAACCGCAATCGTCTTGATGGCAACGTTCAAGTGATACCTCCGGGATGTCGGCACACCCGCTGTGCCGAAGGAGTTCCCCCTCAACGAGCAGCTGAGGAGTCACCCAAGCATCGTTCGGAGCCTCATCGCCGGCCATACCTCCCCAGGGGGAGAACGACATCCTCAGTCGCGAATCCCCAGAATCGTCGGAGCAAATGTATTGATTTGCGCGGCGTTGTTCGCGCCCGCGTCACCCGTGGCGTGCGGCGGATTCTCTCCATCGTCGTAGATGACGTCGGGATTGCTGAACCGTCCGATGACGGGGACTTCGCGGCGGGGATTGGTGGTGTTGTAGGCCATGATGGTGCGCCAGTGGTTCGCGATGTAGCCGTAGCAGGATGCGTCCAGGCGCACCGTGACGGCCTCCCGGTTGTGCTCACACCCGAAAAGGTGACCAATCTCGTGTGCGGGCGCGTGCTCATCCAGGAGCTTGGAGGCCGGTACCACCACGATGGACTCGTCCCACCTCGTGACGCCAATGCCACCGCTGATGGGGTCTCCCATGTTCCCCGAGACGAAGAGGATGACGTGCGGCCGATAGCGCTCCCGGAGCGTCAGGCACGTCTCGCGGATGGTCCCGTAGTAGCCATCCATGTCCTTCGGGATGGGCTCCTGCCGACGACGCACGCGCTCCTCGCCGTTCGCGGGCTCCCCCAGCAACGCGTCCCGGTACATGCCGGTGCTGATGAAGGGAGGCGGAGGCGAAAATCGCTCGATGGCCACCAGGCGCCCTCTCACGGCGATGCCACTGTGCTGGAACGCCTCGTTCATCTGCCCGATGCATTCGTGGATGTTCACCAGGAGCTGGTCCTGGTCGATGCGCTCGAACGATTCCATGAATGCGCAGTCGCTCGTGAACACGGTCAGGATGTCGAAGACATCATCGGCTTCGCCCCGCTCGGCCAGCGTCCACATCGTCCGGGTCGCCCACTCCTCCGTCACCCACGGCTGCTCGAGGGGCGGCTCCTCCACCTCGACGGGACGCAGGCGCTGCGCTCGTCTCCTGCCGAAACAGCAGCCCATCAGCGCACCTCCTCGGCGAGCGTCTCGAGCCCACCGCGCGCTTGGAGCGCGAGGCGGAGTCTGGATGAGGCTTCCGCGTAGAGATTCTTGTAGCGCAGGGACTCACTGGTCTGGGAGTCGCGGAGAATCACGCCAGCCCACGCATACCTCGGGTCGGTCTCGAAGTGACTCCCCAGCAGGAACATGAGCACGAGATAGAGAGGACGCACGCCCTTGCTGTGCTGGGCCACGAGCGCCTGCGCGAGCGTGGACAGGGACTGCATCTGGGAGTCCATCACCCGGCTCCTCTCGGGGTGGAGGGTGGAGAGCAGGCGCGACGCCTCGCCCTCCGAGATGCCCACCCTGTCCAGGAGCGAGTGAGGGGAGAGCTTGCGCGCCCGGAGCAATGCCTTGATGTAGAGGTTGCCGGTGTCCCCGGAGACGACGCCCAGGTAGGACAGCGCGCTCTCGAAGAGCACCGTCATCGACTTCTTGCTCAGCGCGGGCCCCACCCAGGGAAGCTGGGGGTCGATGTCGAAGCGGTGCCCGAACATGACCATCAGGTCGAGGTAGTTGAGCACGTCCGCGGGCTTGGTGAAGCCCAGGCTCTGCGCACGCTGGCTGGCCGACTCCGCGAACGCGACGCCCCCGGAGGCGCCCATCAACAGGTGGTCGACGGGGTGCATCGCCATCAGGCGGTGGAGCAGCGCCTTCTGCTGGGGGCTCGACTGCTTGAGCGGCCTGCCGACCTCCAACTGCTTCCTGGGCTCGAGCAGCGTGGACTTGGGCGTCTCGACGAACAACGCATCCAGGGACGCACTTCGACGACTCCCTGCATACTCAGACATGGTCGGCTCGGGGAAGAGAGGGGGCGCGGTGAGTCGCAGGGCAAGGCGCATGCCATCCACGGCTCCAGGCCCGTTGTCGACAGGAGCCCAGAGGGCAGACGCCGCCCGGCGTCCTGACGAAACGCCCGCGCGTCCTGATGGAACGCCGACTCGAGTCCCGCTGGCTGGAGGTCCTTCCGGTCAAGGGCATCTTTCAGGTGCGGTCGCCCTTCTTCTTCTTGCGCTTCCCAGCCCGCGCGGCCGGCTTGTTGGGCTTGGACTTGGGCGCGTCGGTATCCCTGTCGTCCTCATCCTGCTGCTTGGACTCACTGGAACTGGAGGACGGGCCGGCCCGCGCCGCCTCCTCGCCATCGCGTGTTCCCGCGGCGCCGCCATCGGCCAGTCCGGCGACAGCGCCGAGCCCGGCTTCAACCTGCAGCGGCTCGGGTGGCTTGGGAACCTCCACCTCGGGAGCGTTCCCCTCCTCGTCCACTACGACCGCTTCCCAGGCCGCATTCTCATAGGCCTGCTTCCAGGCACTGCCGTAGGCCTTCCGCCAAGCGACGATGTAGGCGACACGCTGGCGAGCATCCGCGCCACCGCGCTGTCTCGCCTCCCTGGCGACGTAGCCGCCATCCGTCCGCGCCTGCATCTGCGTGAAGTGGTCTTGGATATAGGGAATGGCGTCGTGCGCCGGACGGGGCGCGGGCTCCTCGAGCCCCGTTGCCTCGCTCACCGCCTCTTTGTATGTCTCCTGGTAGTACGGGATGTAGGCGCGGTCGAATTCCGCTTCATAGGCAGTCCGGGAGGGGGCTTCCCGGAGGTCCGTCACAGCGGCATTGGGAATCGCGCTCAGGACGAGCTCCCGGTTGCGGAGGACCGTTTCGTTGGCGCGTTCGGTCTCCCACTGCAGGGGACCCGAGGGCTCGCGCCTCCTCACCAGCCCCGCCAGTTCATTCGCACCGAAGGGCTGGTCCTTGTAGTGGTGGAAGAAGTTCGCGACGGGAACCCGGGCCAGGTCGATTTCCACCTCGCCATATCCGCTGAAACCCACGCCATGGTTGGAGGTGATGTCTCCAGGCGTGGACCTGGCCGACAGCAGCTTGCCCACGCCTTTGCGGGTCTGCAGGAAGGAGAGCAGTCTGGGGTTGTTGGGGATGGCTTGCAGTGCCGTGTGCGCGTGGTTGTTGAGCCACTCCAGGTCGCTCACCTTGCCCTCGGCCTGGTTCCAGACCCGCTCTGTCGGTGCTCCCGTGCTGTCATCGAAGTTGTACCCGAGCTGACCCTCCGTGACGTGGCCCCGGTTGATGGGCGTGAGCGCCCGGCCTTCCTTGAGATCCTTGCGCTCGGGCGGGGTGATGCCGCGCCAGGCCTTGCGGCGGAGCATGCTCCCACGGACCCGCACATAGTCCTTGGCGCTGAGCCCCTCCAGCGTGTGTTTCTTGTAGATGTTGGCGACGCCCCCCGCCGCGGGAGTGGTGAGCGCATATGCCGCGCCTCCCCTGAGGATGTTGGCCAAGGGCGCGCCCTGGTACGAGATGACGTCTCCCTCCACGCTGAAGGCCTCATCGTCGCCGAGACGTGACTTCAGTCCCTCGGGAGTGAGTTCGGCGTTCGCCAGCGCCTGGCTGTAGGTCGTCTGGGCGTCGATGTCGCCCTCATGTCCGCCGAAGGCGGTGAGGGCGTTCTGCTTTCCAGTCCTGACCTCCTGCTTGTATTCAGCATAGAGTTCGCGGAGCCGCTGGTGCCCCGTGGATTCGCGGGCCGCCGCCTCCACGCCCAGTCCAAACTTCGCGCCTCCGACACGCTGGATGGGGGCGGTCGGGGAGCGTCCCCCCAGGCTCGACGCCAGCTTCGCCTGCGCCACCACGCGGGGGCCCTGATTGAGCCGCGCCCCCATCGCTTGCAAGGCCGCCACTCGCGGATGTGTGGAAGGGGACTCCGGCGCACCTGTGTCGGTCCGCTCGTCGCGGGTGGTGGCCTGCTCGACCCTGGAGACGTCGCCCTGCTGCTCGAAGGCCTTCACGAATCACTCCTCGCGCTGAGGTCCCGAGCCTGACATGCGGGGCTGTCTTCCACCGCGTGACGTCTGGGAAGGGGGGACGACCCGTGGGGCTACATCGCGCCCATTCCCAGGTGGGGCGCGGTGCGGAAGCCCGCCGCGCCGATACCCGGCCTTCGCCTCCGTGCAGACGCGCCCCGCATGAACAGACATTGCGGGGATGAGAATGACCCCGCACTGCTCTCTCCTTCAATCATCAACAACAACCCCTGGGAATTTCGTCGGCCCATGCTTTATTGTTCACGGATTGATGGCCCGCCCGGTCGTCCCACCCCAGTCATCCATTGGGAATGCCATGACAATGACACGCATCGACTCCAGGTCCGAGGGCAATACCCTTGCGGTCAGCCATCCCATCCAGGCAGGACTCGCCGACTTGTGGCACGCGCAAGTCGGTCTCCGGCCCGAAGCCATCGCCATCCACTGGGGCGTCAAGCGCATCACCTATGACGCCCTGGACCGTCGTGCCAACCAGCTCGCGAATGCGCTGCGCAAGCGAGGCGTGGGCGAGGAGACGCCCGTCGCGATGGCCATGCGGCAAGGCATCGAGGCCATCGCGGCCCTCGTGGCCCTCATCAAGCTGGGGGCCACCTGCGTGCCGCTGGACCTTCAGTATCCTCGCGAGCGAATCGCCTACATCATGGAGGACTCGCGGGCACAGGTGCTCCTCGCCGAGACGGTGACGGAGGAGACGAAGTGCGCGGTGGGGGACCTCCCGCGGATATGCCTGGAGCGTGACGCGGACGCCGTGGCGCGCGAGCCCGAGTCGTTCTCCGGGCCCCGCGACAATCCGGAGCGACGACTCTACGTCATGTACACCTCCGGGACGACGGGCCGTCCCAAGGGCGTCGAGGTGCTCGCCAAGGGCATCCGACGACTGATGGTCGACAACTCCATGCTGAGCATCCATCCCGGGGCGCGGGTGGCTCAGACGTCGAACCTGGCGTTCGACATGTCGCTGCACGAAATCTGGGGCGCGCTCCTCAACGGGGCCACGGTCGTGGTGATTTCCAAGGCGACCCTCCTGGATGCCCATGCCCTCCGCGAGGCCCTGTGCGACATGCGCGTCGACATCCTGAGCATCGGGACCGCCGTGTTCAACCTGGTGGCCCATGCCTATCCTGACGCCTTCAGCGGGCTTCGTCGGTTGATAGTGGGCGGGGAGCGCGCCAATGCCCGCACCTTCCGCGTGGTGCTCGAGAGCCAGCCTCCGGAGCAACTCTTCAACGCCTACGGTCCCACCGAGGTGTCCATCTACTCGACCGGGCACCTGGTGCGCCTCCAGGACACCTTGAGCGGCGCGATTCCCATCGGGAAGCCCGTTGCCCACACCGAGGTCTTCCTGCTCGACGAGCACCTGCGCCCCGTGGCGCCGGGACAACCGGGAGAGCTGTGCCTCGCGGGAGAGGGCGTCACACGTGGATACCTCCACCAGCCGGAGCTCACCCGGGAGCGCTTCCCCACGGTGTCTGGATTGAAGGAAGGCCAGGCCCTCCGCATCTACCGCTCGGGAGACCTGGCGCGGTGGGATGAAAATGGCGCGCTGGAATACCTGGGCCGAAACGACCAGCAGGTGAAGATTCTCGGCCACCGCATCGAACTGGAAGAGGTCTCCAAGGCGCTCTTGCAGAGCGGGCTGCTCCGGGACGCCGTGGTGACGCTCCAGGAGCGGCCGGATGGTGAGAAGTCCCTGGCGGCCTTCGTCGTCCCCAAGGACTCCACCTCGGACGTCGAGGAGGCTCTGCGGGACTTCATGCACGCCAGGGTGTCGAAGCAGATGGTGCCCGCTCGCTTCGTCCTGCTGGAGCGGCTCCCCGTGACGGTGAATGGGAAGACCGACCGCTCGGCACTGCCCAAGCTCGTGTCGCCGCGAAGCGGACCCGCGCTCACGCGGAGCACGACGACCTCGGAGGACCCCGTCGTCGCGGGAGTGAGCACCATCTGGGCCGAACTGCTCGGCGTGGAGGCCGCCTCTCCCGGCGACGACTTCGTTCGGCTGGGGGGGAACTCCCTGATGACGGGACGCCTGGTGTTGCGGCTGCGCGAGAAGTTCGGCGTGGGCCTCTCGGCGTATGCCCTGCATGAAGCGCGCACCCTGGGCGACTTCATCGAAGCGGTGCGACGGGCGCTCGCGGGTATCCAGGACGAAGGCCACGCCATCTCGGGGCCCGAGGCCTGGCGCGAGGAAGCGCGACTGCCCGCGGACATCGTCCTCGCTCCAGGGAGGGCCGTGACGAAGGGGAAGCCCTTGACGGACATGCGTTGCATCTTCCTCACGGGCGCAACGGGCTTCCTCGGCGCCTACGTCCTGCGCGACCTCTTGCGGACCACGAAGGCGCAGGTGGCCTGCCTCGTACGCGCCAAGGACTCGGAGACGGCGCTTGCTCGCATTCGCCAGGCCCTGGAGAAGTACGAGCTGTGGGAGGACCGCTTCGCCCCACGCATCGAGCCGGTGTTCGGAGACCTGGGGGCCCCGAACCTGGGAATGGACATCCAGCGACACCGCTCACTCGCCGAGCGAGCCGAGGCCATCTTCCATGTCGGCGCGCATGTGAACTTCGTGAAGTCCTACGAGGGGCTCCGGGCCGGCAACGTGGACGGAACCACGGAGGTGCTGCGGCTGGCCGCACTCGGACCGACACCGCTGCACTACGTGTCGACCATCGCCGTGTTCGGCCCCGCCGGCTACTTCAATGACATGCGCGTCCTTCGCGAGGACGAGGGCCTGGACGGGCACCTCGAAGGCCTGCGCCATGACGTGGGATACGCCGCCAGCAAGTGGGTGGCGGAGAAGCGTGTGTGGGAAGCCCGGGACAGAGGCCTGGCGGTCAACGTCTACCGTCCTGGCTTCGTCATGGGCCATGGGGAGACAGGCATCGGGAATCCGGATGACTTCGTCGCGCGCTTCATCCGCGGCTGCATCCAGATTGGCTGCTGTCCCATCCTTCCTCGTCAAAGCAAGGAGATGGTCACCGTGGACTTCGTCAGCGGCGCCCTGCTAGGAATCGCCTCGCGCGAAGGCGCGGTCGGCAAGGCCTATCACCTGGTTCCTCCCGGACCTCGCGACTCCATGGACATGGACGGGCTCTACTCCCTCCTCGCGGAGTGCGGACAGCCCCTCAGCCGTGTCCCCTATGAGGAGTGGGTGGATCGCCTCATGCGAGACCCTCGCGCGGCGGAGAACCCTCTCTGCGCCCTGGTGCCCATGCTCTACGAGCGGGTCTACGGCGGGAGCGCGACGCGCTGGGAGCTCCACGAAGGCCAGCCTGTCTACGATACCCGGAAAGCGAGGGAGGCCATCTCCGAGCTCGGCCTCGTGTTCCGTCAGATGGACCCCGCGCTGATGTCCCTCCACCTGGAGGACTGGCGCCGCAAGGGCCTGCTCCCCACCCGCTGACGCGCCCCGGGGCTCCCCGCGAAGCAGCGGGGAAGTGGAGGCTCAAGGCTGCGAGGCTTCCGCGCGGGAGCGGGAAGTGGCGCACCTCGTCTAGGTCAGAGTGCGCCTCTCACCGGGTGGACGCCCTACCAGCGGTGCTCCCACTTCTGGTTGTCACCCCCGTGGCAGCTCCACACGAGCGGCAGCGTCCCATCGGACGTGCTCCAGGGGTTGTCGAGGCACAGCCCGCCCGGCCCCCGAATCTCCCCGCGCAGATGGAACTTCTGCGCGGACGAGCCATTGCAGTCCCAGAGCCGGAAGGGGGTGCGGTTGGTCGTATCTCCGTTGGCGAGGTCCAGACATTTCCCCCCGAGGCCGCGAATCTCCCCGCCCGGGTTGAACGTCCACCGCTGGTTCGCGCCGCCATGGCAGGCATAGGCCCACACCGGTGTGCCATTCGCGGTGCTCCACGGCACATCCAGACACCGACCGTCTGGCGCGCGGATGAGGCCTGAATCCGTCACCGTCCACTTCTGGTTGGGGCCCCCATAGCAGTCGAAGAGCCAGGTCCCCGAGCCGTCATACGCATAGGGGACGTCAACGCACTTGCCGGAGAGGTGGCGAAGCTCCACGTTCTCCATCCGCCACTGCTGACTGGTGCTCCCCACGCAGTCGAAGAGCTGGGTGGTGGCACCGACGGTCGCGGAGGGCGCGTCCAGGCACTTGCCCGCGTTGCCGACGAAGGCCAGCCCTTCCCGCCGGAACGTCTGCGCCGAGGAGCCGTTGCACGAGTGGAGCTGGAACGGGGTGCCGTTCGCGGTGCCGCCGCCCTGCGCGTCCAGGCACTTGCCGCCCCATGCCTTCAGCTCCCCGGTGGGGCGGTGCGCCCGCCAGAGCCACCCGATGGAGGTGTGGTCCAGGTAGATGCCCTGGTTGTGGATGCCATTGTTCGAGTGGTTCAGCCCGACCACCTGCAGCGAGTCATCTTCAATCATTGCGGCACCGCTGCTTCCAGACTCCGTGTCGCAGGAGTGGAGGAAGCCGGCGGCGAGAGGCGGGATGTAGCACGTCTGTGACCACTCGAGGTCCCTGCCCTGGGGGTGGCTGAAGATGGTTCCAGTGGAGCCCACCGCATTGTTGATACCGCCCGCGTTGGACTGGAACCCCACCGCCGCGAAGGGTCGCGGGCTCACCTCGATGAAGGCGTAGTCCCAGGCGCCCGAGTTCTGCATCGACAGGATGCGGGTACAGCTTGAGACCAGATATGGGCCGGTCCCCGCGCGCTTTCCCCAGGAGACCGTGGTGTCCGTGGGACATGCGAGGTTCCACTGTTCGCTGGAGCCCGCGGCGAAACAGTGGCCTGCCGTCATCACCACGCCGTTGCCCAGGTGGGTCGCGGTGCAGAAGCCCGCCCCGCCGATCTTCAGCAGGCCGAAGGCATCCAGCAGCGGGCGGTACTTCGCCGGGATGTTCGAGCCATCCGCCGCCACGGGGATGAGGTCATTGCCGCCAACGATGAGTCCTTCCCGCTGGAATTGCAGGGGAGTGTCCTCCACGACCTCGAGCTCCGTGCCACAACCCACCAGCAGCAAGGCCAGCACTCCCGCCATTTGACGCAGCATGTCCGTCCCTCTCATCCCTCGAAGCGCTGCCCGGAAAATGGCCGGAGCGCCGAGGTCTCGCGCTGTCAGGAACGCGCAGCGTCCCAATCCTTGGATTCGCGCGGTGCACCACGGAAATACCGGAAGCGAAGGTGGATTTCACGCTGTAAGCCATCACCCAAGGTGGTGAGGGCTGAGTCTCCTCACCGCCTCCGGGCCCCTTGGCGCTCAACAGCCAAGGGCGCTGTGGCGACGCATCACGTGCGGTAATTCTGTCTGCACTTCAGGTTGTCGCTCATGCGCCTGTCCTCTGCTTCGGAGGGTGTGAAGTGAGGGCCCTGTACCGCGGGGGCCCCGAGCTGCTTCGAGAGCCGGCCGCTCCCATCAACCAGGTTGACGCCTGCTGGCGTAATGGCGCGTGGACATCGGTGTCTCCGAGGCCACAGCCATGCATCAGCCACACTCCCGTTCCGCCGTTCCGCCCCCGAGCCACTTCTTCCGGTGGCTCACCGCCTCGCGCCTCGCGGGCGCCAGCTTGCTCCTCGCGAGCCTGGGAGCCTCCCTCGCGGCCTCTCCCCACTCCGAGCGTGGAGGGCTCCACACGTCGCCCCTGGCCGACCAACCCTCCACCACGGCCACGGTGCTGGACCCGCGCCGCTCGCTCGCCATCACCGACTTCGCGACCGTCTCCACCATCACCCTCCGGATGGTGATGAACCAGCTCGTCCATCAGGCCGGAAACACGGGCTTCACCGCCGAGCAGCTCTTCCGCCAGCTCTGGGACACCCAGAACCCCGCACCGGGCGAGTCCGACCTCCCTGGGGGCGCGCACTGCAGCGACCAGAATTTCACGCTCAATGGGGCGCCGTATGCCTGTCGTCCGTCGGAGGGCCGGGAGGCCATCCTCGGCGCCGATTCCGTCCTGGACCGCTACAACCTCATCGGTCTCTTCAACCGCTTCGACCTGGCCCCTCCCGACGGCGCCAACTGCGGCGAATACCGCATGGTCTTCGCCCGCCCGCCCGCGGACCGCAACCTGGTCATCTTCGAGGCCGTCCTCCCCAACCCTCGCCGCGAGCTGGGCCTGGAGGGCTGCCGCCCCATCGCCCAGACCTGGGCGGGTTTCTCCACCCTCACGGACCCCATCGCCCGCCGTGGCCTCGTGAGGTCATTCTTCCTGGACGCGAGCAGCCCCGGCCATGTCCCCGTCGTCCATGCCAATCACTACGGCAACAACCCCTTGGGCGAGGGACAGATTCGCACCAATCAGTTCATCCAGCAGGGACCGCCCGCCCCGTGGATGCTCCGTGAGTTCAAGCTCAAGCGGCAGTGCGGCCCCACCGGCTGCACCTTGCGCTTCGTGCCCGTCACGGTGAAGGTCAACCCGCGCGGCGACTTCTTCAACATCTTCAACACATCCCCGCTCGCGGTGAGCTTTCGCGAGCACTTCATCACCCAGGTGGCGGGCCTCGCGGTCGATGACATCAACCGCTTCAACTACGAGGTCCCCGACATCTACAACGCCGCCCAGAGCGATGCGCAGTCGTTCCTCTCCTCGGACGACTACCTCAACGAGTTCCTCTTCGGTCCTCCAGGCAACCGCTTCGCCACCGCCATCTCCACGGAGCTCCAGCGCATCGGCAGCTCGCTGACGCCCGAACAGGTGGTCTCACGCGCCCAGGTGCTGTCCTGCGCCGGCTGCCACAACCGCAGCAGCTTCGCGGACCTGGGAGGCACCATCGGCACCTTTCCCAACATCCGGACCTCCTTCGTCCACACCAACGAAGTCCCGGACCCCACCGCTCCACCCGATGAGCCCCGCTTCCTCATCTCAGACTTGCAGACGGGAACCTTCCTCCCTTTCCGCCAGCGGATCCTGGGCGGCTTCCTGGACACTTCCGCCCTCGGCGCCCTCCAGCGCGACTCCAACGGAAGGGTGCCCACCGTGGTCGCCGGGCAGCCCTTCCACGCCTCTGTCTCCGTCACCAATACCGGCACCACGCTCTGGAGCGCGGCCAACGGCACGCACGGCGTCTCGCTCGATGGGGCACCGAACCTGGTCCTCACTCCGGGGGACGCCATCCTCCTGGGCCAGAACAAGACGTTCACCGTCACGCCCACTGCGCCCCTGACGCCGGGACGCTTCAGCTACCGGTGGAGGATGCAACGAAACGGCGTGGCGTTCGGCCCGGAGCTGACCCTCACCGTCAACGTGAAGTCCCCCGCGTTCGCCTCGGAGCTCGTGGAGCAGACCCTGGTTCCCGCCGCCGTGGCCCCAGGTGAGACCTTCCAGTTCTCCGTCCGGATGAAGAACTGGGGCACCCAGAGCTGGAACGCCCAGACGCCCGTCGAACTGGGCTCCCAGAACCCGCCGGACAACGTGTCCTGGGGAGTGGCCCGAGTCCCGCTGATGCCCTACGAGGTCGTCAAGCCAGGCCAGGACGCCACCTTCGTCTTCACCGCCGTCGCCCCTTCGCTGACGGGGGCCTACCCGTTCGAGTGGCGACTCGTACAGGGCAACCAGCCGTTCGGTCAGAGCACGCTCCCCCTGACCATCACCGTCATGCCACCGCTCTCGTGTGATGGCTGCACCTTCGGACTCGACTGCCCCGACACCTGCCCGCCTCCCATCGAGTAGCCCGCGACACATTCAATGCGGAGGAGGGGCGCGCGGACAGGGCGGCGAGTGTTCGCGCCCCTCCGCGTTCAGGTGCTCCAGGCTCTCCCTCCCAGTTCTTCTTCATGGACGAGGTCATCAAGGGTCCGCGAGATTCGCCTCCTCCATGCCGACCCTTCTGGCCCTCCTTCACCTCGTGGGTTGCATGCTGCTCGCGGCGGTCTTCTTCGCTCCCACCGGGGCGCCCACGCTCGTCCACCTCCTCAAGGGAATCTTGAGGGAATACAGCCTGGTGATGCTGTTGCCGGCGCTCCTCACGGCGCTGGTGTCCGTCTGGAGCGCTCACACGGACGCGTGGAGGTGGCTGCGCTGGGGGACGGCCGCATCCGCGCTGCTGGTCGGATTCCTCGCGGTGTGGCCCGCCGCCTCCGCGTGGCGGATGGCGAGGGCGGCCGACATTCCGCTCGACCTCCGGGAGTATCTCCGTCCCCTCGTCGGAGCCCGACCCCTCCCCAGTCAGACCGTTCGCTTCGCCGTGGTCGCCGGACACGAGTTGCACGCAGACGTCTTCCTGCCGGGAGCCCCCGCATCGAAGGCCCGCCCAGCCGTGCTCTATCTGCACGGAGGTGGCTGGAGTGGCGGAGGGCGCGCATATGGCCGCGCCTGGGCCGACTTCTTCTCCTCGCGGGGGTATGTGTTCATCGCCCTCGACTACCGGCTCTTTCCCCCCGCCACGGGTTTGAAGGCGCCGGGGGACGTCAAGTGTGGCATCCGCTGGGTCAAGGACCACGCGGCCACCTACGGTATCGACCCGGACCGGCTCGTCCTGTTCGGAGAGTCCGCGGGCGGGCACCTCGCGACCCTGGCGGGGTACTCCGAGGGCGATTCGCGCCTCCCGTCCTCCTGTGCCTCCGGGGACTCGTCCGTGGCGGCCATCATCAGCTTCTACGCGCCTGGCGACCTGGTGGCCCACGCGGTGGGTGACCAGGTCGCGCTCGAGGGCTTCACGGGAGTGCCGCTGGAAGGCCACCGAGCGCTGTACGAGCTGCTCTCACCCGTCAACCACATCGGACCACGCTCTCCCCCCACACTCCTGGTCCATGGGGAGGCGGACAGCGTCGTGCCGCTCGACGCCTCGCGTGCGATGGCGGCTCGACTTGCCCAGGTGGGCGTGCCCCATGTGCTCTTCACGCTGCCGTACGCGGAGCACGGCTTCGACATCTGGGATGGGGGCTTCGGCCGTCAGCTCGCCCGAGGGCGGGTGGGACTGTTCCTCCAGGCGCACGTGCCCGTCGGTGAATGAAACTCCCGGGCCCCCGTCAGATACAGCACAGGGTGAGCGGGCGGCGAGAGTCGCCCCTCCACTGGAGACTTCAAACAAGGAGATGTCCCATGTTGGCGGTTCGGAGTGGTTCCGAGGGTGCGGGTGCGCGTGAAATCCGGTCGTCCGCGAAGGGCAGGGGATGGATGGCGCTCGCGCTGCTGCTCCTGCCTTTGACGGCCGCGGCGGGGCCGGGGCCGGCCTACCGCCACGATGAGTCGCGCAACCGCCCGGGGCCCAACCGCTGCCAGAATGACTCGCACTGCGATGGCGCGCGGACGTGCAGCTCCGCGGGCTGGTGCCAGGGCGAGTCGCGCCCCACGCCGCCTCCGCCGCCGCCCGGGCGTCCGGACCGGGACCACGGCGGAGGGGACTGGGGCCATGGCCGGGGAGAGACGCGTCCCCAGCGCAGCACCTTCATCCGCAGCAAGCTCGCGGGGCTCGTCATCGACATCGCGGGCAATGACCGCTCGCCCGGCACGGGGCTCATCGCCCACCGGCCCAAGTCCAACCGCGAGGGCAATGACAACCAGAAGTGGGAGCTGGTGCCCACGCGGGGCGGCTACCTCATCCGCAGCAAGCTCAACGGGCTCGTGCTCGACGTGGAGGGCGCCAACAAGGGCGCGGGAACCCGCGTTGTCATGTGGGAGGCTCACGGCGGGCTCAATCAGGTGTGGCAGCTCGTGCCCGGTCGCGTCCGTGGCACCTACTTCATCCAGAGCCAGCTCAGCGGCCTCGTGCTGGATATCGAGGGCGGCAAGACGGATGGCTCGGGGCGGCTCATCACCTACCCCATGCATCGCGAGGGCCGGGCGGACAACCAGCTCTGGCAGCTGGACATCTGACCCCCGGGGCTCATGAGACGGTAGGGGATGTGTGGCGGCACCGCTGGAACCGGGTGCCGCCTTCGGCTGTGTTTGAACGGCTCCTTGACGCGCGGACCAACGGCATCGAGGTGTCTCGCATCGTCAATGCAAGCGTGCATCGCGATGACACCGTCGGGAGCGGGCGCGGCCACCCGGCTTCCGTCGAGAGCCTCACGCGCTCGGTGCGAGCCCCGCGCGGTGTCCGTCTCGACGGACCTCCCCCAGGCATTTGAGGGTGGGGGAGGCTTGGGCCCCGTCAGCCATGCGTGCCGTGGAGGCTTGGTGCTGGACGAACGGACCGGAACTCGAGGTGAGCGGCCACCGGCGGCGAGTCCAGGCGTCGAGACCGAACCCCACGACCAACATGCCTGGCCACCACAGCGAAGCCACCACCGTGTGCACCCACCATTGGCCGAGCGCCTGGAGCACACCTTGTCCCGACTGGATGGGCTGCCATAGCCGCGTCAGCAGGCCGGTGGACCAGATGACGGCCAGTCCGATGACAGTCGCCCGCAGGAAGCGGCTCCCGTCGGCGGGGTCGATGATGGTCAGCGCGGGGCGGTAGCGCGCCGCCACCGCCTCTGGCCGACCGAAGGCACGGAGCAGCTCCGTGGCCATGGCCGCATCGGCGTCGCGTCCATCCGCGGCGGCCCGGGCCTGAAGCTCCTCGGTGAGCAATTCACGCAGTTCGAACGCCACATCGTCGCGTTGCTTGCGTGGCAACCGCACGGCGACATCGGTGATGTAGGACTCGAGCACGTCATTCGCGTTCATTGAGGGTCCTCCTTCAGGAGCCGGTCCATTGCGTCATTCATCCCCTGCCAGGCGTCGGTGAGGTTCTGGAGCAGCTTCCGGCCGTCCGCGTTCAGCGCGTAGTAGCGCCGGGGGGGACCGTCTTCGAGCCTCCACTCGCTCCGCAAGAAGCCTTGCGTCTCCAGGCGGCGCAGCAACGGGTACAGGGTGCCCTCTTCAATCGGCATTCCCTTCTCCGCCAAGGCCTGTCTCAGCTCATACCCGTAGCGAGGCCCACGCAGCTGCGAGAGGGTGGCCAACACCACCACCCCTCGGCGCAGCTCGAGCTCCAGTTTGTGGAACGGTTCCGCCTGACCCATGCGGAGCACAGTACTGTGTCGCGCATAGTACCGCAAGAACCCCATCCCAGGGAGGCGGCGGAGGACCTCCAACGGCTAACGGCGGCGATACCAGCCGCTCTCGCAGGCGTTGGCGCGGGTGGCGAAGACTTCGCGGTTTCCACCCGCGCTCCACTTCGTCTGGAACGCCAGGCAGCGCGCCTCCGGGTAGGCCGCGCAGGTCGTCGGGAAGAAGCAGTCCATGATGTCCCGGAGGTGGTTCTCCATCGCGGTGCTGAAGCCCTGGGCCGCCGCGGTCGAGCGTCCCTTCGCGCCCATGATGTCGCCCCCGGGCTGCGCCGCGTTGACCACGATGACGCCGCCATTCGTCTTGCCGATGTAGCAGCCGGTGTTCCCGGTGCAGGACTGGCCGATGTTGTAGTTCGTCACCGTCACCGGGGCGCAGGCCCTCCCGCCGAACCAGGCGAGGCCTGGGTTGCTCAAGCCGCTCAATGTCAGGCAGCGAGGGCTGCTGCCTGGGGCCTCGCGGGCCCGGCAGGTCGTCGCATCGTAGGTCCAGCAGGCGGCGTTCGGGTCCGCCGCCATCTGGGTGATGAGCTGGTTCACTGTCAGCGAGGAGCCACACCAGGAGGAACAGCCGATGGAGTCCATGTTCGGAGAGAAGGTCGTCTGCACCATCGCCCCGGTGTCTCCCGCGAGGATGTACTCCTCGGTGAGCTGGCCGATGCCATGGCCCAGCAGCTCGTGCTGGAGGATGCCGCGCGAGAAGTCGTGCTGCCACGGCGCGCCCCCGGAGGGCCTGGGCAGGTCGCCGCTGTAGGCGGTTGCTCCATACTCCCCATAGGAGCCTGTCTTGACGGTCACCTGCGCGTCGATGTTCGCGCAGTACAAGAAGCCCTTCGCCGCGCGAGGGTCAATCGCCGGGTTCTCCACCGCGACGTAGAAGTTCATCTGTCCGTAGTAGGAGTTGAAGGGCACCGTCTGGGACAGCGGCGCCGTCTGGCGCCCGCCAGAAATGGGCGGGCCGCTGGCCTCCTCGAGGACGCGGCGCAAGTTCTCCTTGAGCGACAGCAGCGCCGGGTCGGAGTTGTAGTCACTCCAGAACGAGCCGGTGGCACCCGCCGTTCCCGTCTCCTGGACGATGACATTGAACTGGTTGCGCGCTCCGTGGGTCTGCTTCTCCGTGCCCAGCACCTGGCAGCGGCCGGGGCAGAGGACGTTGGTGGTGGCCGTCGGGTACCAGGACTTCGCCTCCTCGACGGTGCCGTTCAGCATGAACATCACGTCGTCCTTCTTCCCGGGAAAGCCCAGCGCCTGCACCGAGCCCGGCGCGAACAGCCGGCCATGCTCGTAGCGGGCGTTGTTCACGACGAGCTGCGCGCTGCCGTCCCAGCCGCCGTAACGCGTGGACAGCTCCAGGTAGTAGTAGCTGCCGTGCGTCAGATTCACTCCCAGGGGGAAGTTGAACCAGTTGCGCTGGTTGGGGCCGAGCGTGAGGCCAAGCGGGTACTGCTGCGTGAAGACCTCGTTGAGACAGCCATCGAGGATGCGCACGCGAAGCCAGTCATCCTGCTTGGAGGCATACACCGCGCCCGAGAACAGCAGCGACACGTCCGTCGCGCGGTCCACATGGTTCATGAAGAGCTGGAGGACGGGCCGGTCCGGAGTGATGCCGGCGAAGGTCCGGGAGTTGTCGCTGCTGGAGTTGAGGTTCAACCGGCTGACCGGCGCCGCGAGGACCAGGCACGGCAGCGCCAGGACCGCGAAGGCGAGGAGACGACGCATGGAGGACTCCGTCTTGTCGAGAGGGACTCATGGCTAGACGGTGGCCCTGTGTTTCCTTCGCTCTCGCGTCTGACGCTCAATGCCGAGTCCGGCGTGACTCCAGAGTGGCTCCCGTGCCCGAGTCGCCTCGCTCATGTGGGCGAGGCGACCCAGGGGCTCGTGTCAGGCGTCCGTCAGAATCACTGGCCGCGGACGCGCTCTCCCTCGGGGCCCGCGTTGTAACGCTTGTTGGGGTTCGTATTGGATTAGCAAGACAGAGATGATGTGAGGGGTATCGCCAGGCAGACAGCTTACGAGTGACTGCTCGATGTCCGCTGGCGTCGCCTCTTCGCCCTGCTCACCGCCGCTACCCCTTCCGGAGTCCCACCACCTCGCCATAGCCACCAGGGATGAAGAACTCGTGCGCCTCCATCCCCATGATGCGCAGCGCGGTGGTGACGACGTCCGCGGACCGGGGGACGCGCTTCTGCGTCTGTCCCGTCTCCTCGATGATGTCCACCGGGACCCCGAGCCCGCGCGTCGTATACGTGCCCACCTGTCGATTCGCCGCCACGTTTCCGCCCGCGAAGGCGACCGAGGTGAAGGGGTGATGGTCATCCGGCAGGTTGTAGCTGCCATCCCCCGAGCGTGAGGCCCAGCTCCGGCCAAACTCGCTCATCACCAGCACCAGGGTGTCATCGAGCAGCGTCTTGCCCGGCTTGCCCGGAGCGGGCGTGGCCTTCATCTCGCCCAGGAAGCGCGCGACGCAATCCATCAGCCCCCGGCCATGCGCGCAGCTGAAGGCATGCCCCGAGCCGCTGTGCGTGTCGAAGTCCATGCGCAGCGAGACATGCACCGACGTGCACAGGTCCGACTTGAGCAGGCGCAGCGCCATGTCCATGCGCGGGTCCAACCCGACGAGGTGGAAGTTCGCGTTGCCGAACGTGTAGGTGAACGACTCGTTCAAGTAGCTCGACAGGTACGCGGGCCGGTTCGTCTTCAGCGTGTCGATGCCCTTGGTGCCCTCCAGCAGGGACACCACATCCGTCGCCAGCACGCGGGAGACGGATGACAGCGAGCCATGCAGGCCCTCCAGGTAGTTGTCCACCTTCGCCGTCGAGCGGCCCAGGAGCGGCTGCGCGCGCCCCAGGGAGTAGCGCTCCACCGTGGTCGTCTTCAGCGCGGCCCCCGTGGGCCTGCCTCGCGCATCCAGCTCCGCGCCCTCGGTGCGTGCATCCAGCCCCGTCCACCAGGCGTTGTCCGCGGGCTTCCCGGAGAGCATCGGCTTGAGCGCGTCGATGGACGGCACGCCCACGGGCGAGGCATGCGACGGCAACCCCATGCCGGACGGCACCCCCCGTTCTCCAGAGACGACCACGAACGGCAGGGGCCGGGTCTCCCGGTGCCGCGCGTACAGGTGGTTCGCGATGACCGAGTGCATCGCGGGCGCCCGGTAGTCCGCGCCCGCGACGCCGCACATCGCGGAGATGAACGCGCTGGCATGGTCATTGGTGCCCTGGTCGATGCCATGCAGCACGCTCAACTGCTCATGCAGCGCGAAGTGCTGGTAGCCATACATGAGCGGGCTGAAGGAGCCGCGCGCCGCCGGGTCCTGAGGATTCCAGGACTGCCACGTCCGCAGCGGCTTGTACGGGCCGTTGGCGGGCGCCAGGTTCACCACCTTGCTCGCCTCGAAGAAGACGGGCTCGCTGATGAAGCCCGAGGGCCCCGGGACGCAGAGCGGAATCTCCGAGTCCTCCATCGGCGTGAAGCAGTACGCCGGACGGAAGCCGCCCGGGACATAGAGCACCACGAGCCGGGAGGGGACGTCCGCGTCCGCGGCCTGGGCGACTCCAGAACCGAGGAGCCCCGCGCGTTCGAGGAGGGCGAGCTGGCTGGCTCCGAGGGCCCACTTGAGCAACGTGCGTCGAGAAGTAGTCGGCATGGGGTCCTCGGCTCAGTAGGTGATCCACAGCGGGTGACGGATGAGCGCCGCGCAGGTGCCCACCCAGGCCAGGCGCGTGCTCTGCGCCTCGAGCGGGAGGTAGACCTGCTCGTACAGCTCCTTCAGCTCCGCGTCCGCGGGAGGCTGTCCCAGCATGCGCAGGTAGAGGTTGCGCAGGTTCTTCTGCACGGCGTCCGGGCTCTTGGTGGAGGTGTCCGCGAGCGTTGCGAAGCGCAGCACCGCCTTGTTGTTGGGCTTGTCCACCGCGCGCCCGCACCAGGCCTGGGACATCTGGACCAGCGCCTGCCCGGCGGAGGGGCCGAAGCTCGGGTCCTTCTTGCGGTACTCCAGGGAGTTGCCGCCGCCGAGCGCCTCGAAGCGCTCGACGGAGCGCGGGTCGGAGACGTACTGCCCCGAGATGCCGGGAGCCCAGTCACCGGGCCACACGAAGAACTTGTTCCAGTTCACCACGTACGCCTGGTCGCGCCAGTGGGGGTCGCTCGTGCTGACGAAGTCCTCGAGCGTAAGCCCCAACTGGTCCATCAGGCTCACCACCATCTCGTCGGCGGCCAGCCGGCGGACCTTGAACTCCGCGGGGGACGGAGTGTCCAACTGCACGGGCGGCGCCTTCAGGTCGCGAATCCACGCCTCCACCTGGGCGATGGTCATCGTGACGCGGCCGCTGGCGACGAGCTGCTCGTAGGGCTGGCCCGGCGGCATCTGGGCGTAGCTGCCGGGAGCCACGCCCTTGAGCATCTTGATGAGGAGGCTGCCCTCCGGGTCCCCACGCTTCACGAACCGCTCGTCGTAGACGAGCCCGCTCTCGAACGCGGCGAGCGAGGCGAAGAAGGGCTTGTTGCCGTTGACGTGGCAGCCCTCGCAGGCGGGCGCGAGCGCGAGGCGGACCGCGTCGTTGTCGCTCGCCGCGGCGCAGCTGTCACCCGCGTCCGGCTTGTCATCGCCGCCCTGCGAGACATCTCCGAAACAAGCCCCCAGGTTGAGTGAGAGCGCGACGAGCGCGACGGCTCCCAGGAACGAACTCAGCGTGCGCATCACAGGCCCCTCCGCAGCTCGGACTGCTCGAAGAGATATCGGAGGAAGGGCCGCAGCTTGCGCTCCCTGGAGACGAACTCCCTCGCGAGCTTGTCGATGAAGCCCTTCTCCGTGGCCGGATTCAGCTCCCGACCGATGAACATCGCGTAGAGCTTGCGCGCGGCGCAGCGGTCGAACTCACCGGAGCGGACGAGCAGCTTGCCGAAGCCCAGCGGGCCCATGGTGCCATCGCCATGTTCACCCAGCAGCGTGTACGACTCCGGCATCGTGTCGAGCAGCACCGCCTCCGGATTCGCCTTGAGCTGCTCCGGCGTGACAGGGGTCAGCACCGTGTTGGGCACGAAGGCGTTCTTCCAGCGCTGGCCCGGCGCATTGCCGATGTGCGGATACTGTCCGGACAGCCACTCCGCGGTGACGCGCTGGTTGCCGATTCCCCCGATGAAGGGCCACGGCACGTAGTAGCTCGGGAACGGAGTGAAGTCCCATCGCTTGAAGGCGACGGCCGCGGGGTCCAGCGTCTTGTGGCAGTGCAGGCACGTCCCGCCGGTCGCCGGGTCGATCTCCAGCGGCGGGAAGTGCACGTCCGCGGGAGGCGGGGAGAAGTTCTGGCAGGCGAAGATCTCCAGGAAGCGCGCGGCCCGGACGCGCTCGCGCGGGAACGAGGACATGGACCCCATCATCGTGAGCACCCCGGCGGCGGGCAGGCCCAGGGGCGCGTCCTTCGTCGTGCGCGGGTCGAAACGATAGGTGCGCTCCATGCTGCCGGAGCGGGTCTTGTCGGGAGTGAGCGAGAGGTGGAAGGGCTCCAGCTCCTCCACCACGAACTCGCGCCACGCCAGCGGGTCGTTCGGCGTCGGATGCAGCGGGTCGCGCGGGGCGTTGCCCACGTCCGGACGCCACCACGTGGTGTTCTGGTCCACGGAGGTGCTGCCCATCTGCCGGCCGAAGCGGATGTACAGCGCCCGCAGCCAGTTGGTGCCGACGGAGTAGTTGCCGACGACGAGGTCCGAGAGCGGCCGGTCATGCCATGCCAGGTGCGCGAACAGGCGCGCGGGCTCCTCGTAGGGGTGGCGGCGCTGACCACTGAGGCTCGAGGTGCCCGTGGAGTTCAGGCCGGCGAGCGGCGAGCACCACATCAAATTGGGGCCACACCCGCAACCCCGGACCAGCACGGGGTCGTAGTAGCCGCCGTAGGCGATGCCACAGTCGTTGACCTTCCCCGTGGCGGTGTCCGTGACGGTCTTGACGTCGGAGCCCGCCAGGCCCAGCACCTGGACCGTCGTCCCCGGAGCCCACCAGGGCTCGACGGTGTGCACCACCGGCACGGCGGGATTCCCGCTCCCATCCTTGTCGGAGCACTGCTGCCCCGGGTCCCCCGAGGCGAACTCGTTCACCGCGTAGTACGCGCCCGGGTGCGGGGTGTTGTCGGCGCACCGGTGAAGGTGTCCTGACATGTCGCCCTGGTACGCGTCGCCGTTGGCGCCCGTGGTGTAGGCGCCCACGGCGATCCACTCGTGTCCGAAGCGCAGCATCCGCTCGTAGAACTTCGGAGAGGCGAGCACCTCGTCGAGCGTCGAACGCAGCAGCGAGGCGCGCGCCTCGGGCGAGGCCGTCGCGGCCATGGCCTCGTACTGCTCCAGGGTGGGAGTCGTCCCCGTGAGGCCGAGCACGATTCGCCGCAGCAGGCGCGTGTCGCTCATCTGGTCCTGGGGTGGGTCGACCGGAGACGTCGGCTCGGGTTCGCATTGCTGCGCGTGCGCGTCGGGCACGCCGAGCCCGGACGTCGCGAACAGCACGGCCGCGAGGGCCGCGCTCTTCAAGTGCAGGTGCCAGTGCATGCCCGAGACAATAGCATCGGCTGACACAATAAATCACGGGGAGAGATGTCTGTCATTCCCCGAGAACGGGGGTGGACTCTCCTCTACACCCGACTGTCTTTCGGGCCCCGGGTGGCGGTGACTGGAGGCCACGGTGGGGTGGACTCCCCACCACAGGTTCACGCACCGCGCCATGGGGTTGGCTTGTGGGCAGCCGCCCCACCTCGACTGCTCGACGGGCACGGAGGGCTGACGCTGTCGGGGGCGTGTTTGACATTGCAGGCCGTCGGGCGAACACTGCGCGCGTCCTTCGCTTTCAAATCCTGTCTTCGCGGTTCGAGGTGCGTCCATGCGCAAGCTTCGCCCAGCGGTCGTTGCCCTCCTGTTCGCGGTCGTCATGGTTCCGGGGCTGGTGGCCGCGGCGAGTCAGGGCGTGCACAGCATCTGGTCGACGAAGGGCGGCGCCGCCGTCATCAAAGGCACCCTCTTCGCGCCCGTCCTCAATTCCTCGGTGGTGAGCTGGAAGGAAGGCGCGGGGCCCGCGTTCGCGAATGCGCGGATCACGGCGGATGCCAGTGGCATCGCCACCGTCCTCGAGCTCCACCTGGTGGCCCTCCAGGGCTTGCCGACGAACGACGTGGTGCAGGGCCTCTGGAACGTGACGCTCGATGGCGTGCTCGTGTGCGCCGCGTGCCCGGGCTACGCCAAGGGGCTCAGTCATCCCGTGGGAAGCCCCTACAACATCGACGTGGACAACTCCTTCTACCGGCTCGACGGCATCATCACCTCGCGCTTCGACTACTGAGGCGCTACCTCGACCGGGCGAGGACGATGGGTTCGAGTTGGAACGCCACCGTCGAGAGGGTGATGTGCGGCAGCGGTGCCCCGAGCACGTGTTCCGCGGGGTCCTTGGGATTGAACCGCACCTCGATTTCCTGTCCGCTCGACAGCTTCCGGAAGCCCTGTTGCTGTTGTCGCGCCAGGGCCAGATGGGCCCGCCGCTCCTTCCGCGTGGAGAAGGGCGAGTGGTCGCTCGGGGTCATCTTCGAGATGGGCGCCACGGTCTTCACCGCGAACGCGTACGTAGTCTCGCCCGCCGTGTAGCGGTAGTGCGCATATTCCCCCTCGCCATGCCCCACCAGCCCCCC